>JAVEWX010000022.1:0-28253 GCA_034004335.1 Bacteroidales bacterium
CTCAAATCTTCCGTTCGGCTGTATGAAGATGAGCGACTTTATCACCCCCTTGTCATCTTCCGTGAACTCAAGCCTGAATCCCTCAACGTTCTTCAGTCCGAACAAAACCGGACCCAGTGGTTCCAGTTCATATTCAGGCTGTCCCGGCACAAAGAGGTACAGCGTGTTTTCATTCTTGGTATAGACCTTAGCCACTATTCCCGCCAGCTCATAATCTCCCGCAAAGCGGACCAGGGCTTTGGCGTCAAGATCGATGACCTCGGGTTTCCTCCTGAACTCGAGAGCCTTAAGTGTCGGCTCGGCAGCGAACATGAAGCTCTCTATCTCTCCGTTGTTACCTGTGCGGAAGTTGACGCGATTCGGTAAAGCAGCCGTTGTGTCGATACCATCTTTACCTGCCTCAAAAACCTCGAACACATCATAATGATAATGCTTCAGCCACATGCGGCGGGTGGGAAACTTCATAAAAAGCGAATCGCCCGAAACCACCACCTTCAGGGTCCCGTACCCGGGATGGTTGTAGCTGCCGGTATACTCATCGCGACTGTGCGACAACGAGGTTCCCTCCTTCCTGTCCGAGCGGGCTTTGGCCATGGCATCCTTCTGTGCCTTGGCGGCTTTATCCCTTTCTTCGATCATCAGCTTGTTCCAGTCCTTCTCCGGAAGTCGCAGCATCCTGTCAGAGATTATGTTGCGCACCAGTGAAGGCAAGGATGATCCATCCTGGTTGGCCAGTACCACAATGCCCAGACTGTCGGTGGGGTAAAACACCGTCAGGGCCGAGAAGCCGTCAATGTTGCCTCCGTGCTGTACCCGGTAGTGCCCGCGGTATGATGATATCATCCATGCATAACCATAAGTCGCTATAAACACCTCGCTGTTTTCAGCCGTTGGCAGTCCGGGTGAAGCCACCATCTGGGAGCTGATAGCCGACTGCACAAAGGAGGAAGGTATTATCTGCTTGCCCTCATATTTGCCACCGTTGATCCATGTCATCAGCCAGGCTGACATCTCCGTCACGCTGCTGTTGATGGTTCCGGCAGCACCGAGGCCTTCTATCTGGTAATAGTCCCGCAGTACAATCCTGCTGTCATCCTCGACCGTATATCCCAGCGATGCGTCGTCGCTCTTCTTCATGGCTTCTATGGTGAAATTTGAGCGGGTCATGCCGAGGGGGGTGAATAACCTCTCCCTGACATTATCCTCCCATTTTTCCCCGCTCACGTTCTCAACTATCGCTCCCTGCAGGAAGAACATGAAATTGTTGTACTGATATACCTGCCGAACGCCGGCCGTCGGTTCCTGGTACCTTATCCTTTCAATCAGTTCATCCTTCGAGGGAGAGGGAAAGAGATACCACGAGTAATCGTGACGCGGCAATCCCGTCCGGTGGCACATCATATCACTGATGGTGATCATGTTGTCCATTTCCCTGTTGAAGAACCTCAGCCCCGGTATATATTTTGCCGGACTCTCGGTAAGCTCTACCTTTTTCTCGTCGGCCATGATTCCTATCAGCGACGCGGTAAAGGCTTTTGTGCAGGAACCTATTGCAAAGAGTGTGTTGGGTGTCACCGGCAGCTTTTCTTCGTAGTCGCGGTAGCCAAAACCCCTGGCGTAAACTATCTTGTCCTTCTCGACGACTGCCACGGCAAAGCCCGCTGTGTTCCAGTCCTTCAGCAATTCCTGTAACCGGACATCAATGCCATCGAGGCGGGTATCGGCTTTTTCCCTCGAACGCTGTGCATTCAGTGGAGCAAGAATGCATACAATCAAAAGCAATACGATCAGTTTCTTCATTTCGTTAGTTTTAAAAATAGAACATCCAATTTAAGCATCTTTCCTTAACCTGACGCATTATGAATTGAATAAGTTACAAATAAAAATGGCTTCCTCCCAGTAAAATGTACAACCCTGAACTGAGAAATGATTTCTTGATATCAGCAGAGCCAGGACCAATCTGGCAGGGTCGCATGAGGCAAAGAAATTCAGAATTTAATATTGAAATTTGTACGTTTGTGAACACATTCACTATCAAATCAGATGACCATGAAAATTATCGATTGGAAAAGACAGGAGATCAAGGAGACACCCCACAAGGTTGATGTAAGATCACTCTATGATACCGATGACGCCCAGGTAATGCATATTCAACTGAAGCCTGGAGAGGCACTTAAGCCTCACATTACTCCTGTCGACGTGTTCTTCTTCGTGCTTGAAGGCATACCAATAATCCAGGTCGGTACGGAGATGCAGGAGGTTGCGGCGGATATGCTTGTCGAAAGTCCTAAAGACATTGTCCATTGCCTGTACAACCATAGCGATAAGCCTGCCCGGATAATGGTGGTAAAAGCGCCAAGGCCTGTGAAAAGCACCAGGCTTCTCTGATTTGAGAAGCACTGTATTATATGATTGAACAGTATCCGTTGACCGGCATCACTTCTGCGCCCTTTACGCCTTCTAAGCCTCTTGTTCTCTCCGCTCCATAAAGGCCCTACGTATTCCCACACTGATTGTATGCGGATTTTTCTATCTTCGCTACCTGATAAATACATCCAGGAATCCATAAAAAATAAGGCAGAAACATATATGAACAGAACTATTATCATACCAGTAATTGCCATTGCGGCAATGATTATGACCGAGGGGCAGGTGAAAGCCCAGGACTGGCCCCAGTATCTCGGGCCTGGCCGTAACAGCATCTCTACCCAGAAAAATATTATCCATTCATGGCCGGAAAAGGGACCGGAAATCCTCTGGGACGTCACTGTCGGAATAGGTTTCGGCGGAACCGCCATCAGGGACGGGAAAGTATACCTTCTCGATCGTGACAATGCCCTTGGAGACAAGATGAGATGTTTCGACCTTGAATCGGGAAAGGAACTATGGAGTTACGGCTTCGGTTCTCCCGGTGAATCACCATTCCCCGGTTCACGCAGTGTGCCGGCCATTGACGGTAATTATATCTATTCCTGCGGCTTTAACGGCGACCTTTATTGTATCGACATCAATACACATAAGCCTGTATGGAACGCCAATGTATGGAGCGACTTCGGCGGCGGACGCCTGCCCACCTGGGCTATCTCGCAGTGCCCTCTCATTCATGGCAACCTGGTTATCGTGGCGTCACAGGCCCCGCAAGCCGGTGTGGTTGCTTTTAACAAGCTTACCGGAAAACTGGCATGGTCAACCCCGTCACTCGGACCTGTCGGTTATGTCAGTCCCGCCATTGTTAAGGTTGGAACCGAAAACCATATTGTAATGATTACGGCAGCAACCGGACGCGGCGCAAGCGCCAGCGGAGGCAGGGTGGTTGGTATCAATCCGTCTGACGGAGCCATTCTGTGGGACTATAAAGGGTGGCATTGTGTAATACCCATTCCCTCGGCAGTCGATGCCGGAGAAGGCAGGATGCTTATTACAGGTGGATACAATTCAGGTTCGGTTATGTTAAAGGTTGAGAAAGCCGGCGAAAGTTACCAGGTCACGGAATTGTACAGGAATGCTGAGTTTGGTGTACATACCCAGCCCCCGGTGCTTATCGACGGCCACTTCTATGGACAGTGTTCAACCAACGAAACGAAAAACGGACTGATGTGCATGAGCATCGATGGCGTAACACGCTGGATGACAGGCAGAAACCCTGTTTTTGAACGTGGCAGTATTATATACGCCGACAACCTCTTTGTTATCACCGACGGTGTAACCGGACTATGGCTCGTGGAACCTGACCCGTCAGCCTTCAAAGCCCTGGCATCAGCCCAGCCCCTGAAGGAGGCAAACCCGGCGCCGGGAGCGGTGGACAACCAGAACTGGGGCCCCATAGCCCTCAGCAATGGCAGGCTTATTATCAGGAACCAGAACCGGCTTATCTGTGTCAGAATCGCTAACTAAATAAACCCTTATCAAATGGAAAACCTCACAAGCCCACAAGCTTCTGAAAATATGCTTGTTATTGACGAAGCCAACAGGGCGTTCCTCATTGAGTCCTCTAAATGGGCAAAATTCCTTGCCATAGTCGGATATATCGGCATGGGACTCTTAGTCCTTCTCGGCCTGGCATTGTTGTTCGGGATGACCATAGTAAAGGAATTAACTGATCTGCCCTTCAATCCGGGGATTTTCGGCATCATTTACTTTATAATTGCTGTAGTCTACTACTTCCCCATAACCTATCTGTATAATTTCTCACAAAAGATCAGGGATGGTCTCGTTGCGGGAAACCAGCAGACGATGACAGCCGGATTCGGCAATTTGAAGTCGATGTTTAAATTTATTGGTATCCTGATGATTGTGGCACTCTCCCTCTACGCCCTTGTTCTGCTGATCGCTGTTCCGGTAGCCATTATTGCTGCCGTCGCCCCATAATAACCGACACATCCAACCTGCAACCCGGTCAGCAACCTGCTCCCTAATCTTCAGCTTTCGATGAGCTTCATCCCTTTATCACTCCCCTTCTTTTTCATCCGGGGACCCTTCCAAGCCTCTTTGCTATTAGGCCTTTCAGCAATTTTATGTCACAACAACACTAAGTTATAACTCCACTCAATCCCCTCCCGTATCTTATAAGCCTAATACACCTATACACCCTTAAACTCTAATCCAGCAACCAATCCTTCTCCTTCTCCTTCTACACCTCATACGCCCTGTACCCTGAACCCTGAAACGATCTTCGACTTGTCGGGGCGGGCTCACGACCGAAGGAAGAACCGAGCCGCAGACGAGCTCACCGGAGGCGTAGCCGAAGGTAAACCCTGCACCCTGCTCTACACCGCCATATTCCGCCTTATTGGAGGATGCGGATCGTAGCCTTCAACGACAAAATCATCAATAGTCAGCTGATCGAATGGCTTCTCTGCGACATACAGCTTTGGCATGGGCCTGGGCTCCCTTGACATCTGTTCAAGGATAGCGGTAACATGATCGTACTTCTCCTCATTCCCGTCGGCGGGTGCGTTTTTATTTATCCACTCAGCAACCTCCAGGTAATCTTCCCTTCTGGTAACTCTCCTCACCCTGTTCTGCAACTCCCTGAAGTTATCCCTGTGCCACAGCGTTCTCTTACCGATACTTGAATAGAAGTGGGAATCGCCGAAAGTGTGTATGAATGTTTTCGGGGTCATGCCCGCCTCCCGGGCAATTATTTGCGTAAGGGCTGCATAGCTGGCTATATTGAATGGAACCCCGAGGAACTGGTCGCAGCTCCTCTGGTAAAGCTGTAGCTCAAGCTCACCCTCCTCATTTGCAGTTGCCTGGTACAGTACGTGGCAGGGAGGCAGCGACATACGTGGGGTATCGCCCGGATTCCATGAATCGACGATATGTTTCTTGCCGGTCGGATTCTTTTTAAGCCCTTTTATCATCTTCCCGACCTGGTCTATCTCAATAAACGCCTTTTTCTCGTGATCATAATACTCCCATCTTCTCCATTGCTTCCCGTAGATGGGTCCTGCATCACCCCATCTTGCCGCAAACTCTGCATCCTCTCTTATCCTCTCACCATACTCCGCCATAGCCTTGTCCCAGTCGGGCGAATACTTCACAATGTTGGCGGGGAAGATACCCTCCTTCTGCATCGCGGGAAGATTATCCTGAAAGGCATCAGGCCTCCAGATGGCGCAGTTGTTGTCTTCGAGGTACTTGATATTCGTGTCGCCCCTGAGAAACCAGATCGTCTCATGAAACATGGCTTTGGTGGCCATCTTCTTGGTTGTGAGCAGGGGATAGCCCTCTGTAAGGTCATATTCGTTCTGGTAACCGAACAGCGATATGATCCCTGAACCTTTGCTGCCACCTTTGAAATTTGAACGTTTTGATGTAAGGATCGCCCTTGAATGATCGAGATACTGTTGCGACATTTCTGCTGTATTTTAATTACTATGTTGCCAAAAATAGGCTTTATTTCCATCAACCGCCGGACGCCGCAGCCTGAAATAGCGGACAACTTATCAACAGCCCTGCCGGCCGTCTTGTATCCCGAAACTTCCTCCGGCCACCGACACTAAGTGAAGGTAGTAGCGCAGGTGTAAGCTCTACCCGGAAGCCGGAATCTTTATTTCTCGCCTCCTGAATAACGAATCGGGTTTTTTTTAACCTTTGATCTCGTTTTAAATCATATGTAACTCTTTTTGACCTATGAGCAGTTTAGACATTCCCGGGAGAGATTCCTTCGGCAGCAAGCTTGGTGTAATAGCTGCAGCGGCCGGCTCGGCAGTCGGACTTGGCAATATATGGAGGTTTCCGTATATCCTTGGTGAGAACGGGGGCGGCGCCTTCTTTCTTATCTATCTTGTAATAATGTTTGCTATTGGAATCCCTGTGATGATGTCAGAGCTTGCCATCGGCCGGAGGTCACAACGCAACCCCGTTGGTGCCTTCCGTGTGCTGGCACCCGGTAAGCCCTGGTACCTGGTCGGCATGATGGGTGTCATCTCCGCCTTTATGATACTGGCCTTCTACACCGCCGTGGCCGGGTGGACCCTCGAATACCTGTACCAGACAATCATTGGAGGATTCAGGGATAAGAGTCCTGATGAGCTGACAGCCATGTTTGACTTCTTCAGGGGTGAATCACTGCGCCCGGCGCTCTGGTTCTCCCTGTTTTTGATAGCAACCTCCGGAATAGTCCTCGGCGGGGTCAGAAAAGGTATAGAGAAGTCAACCAAGATAATGATGCCGGTGCTTTTCACCCTCCTGCTGATTATGTGCGTCAAATCACTTACCCTCGCCGGCGCAGGCAAGGGACTGGACTTCCTCTTCAGGCCCGACTTCAGCAAGGTAACAGGATCAGTGGTGCTGATGGCCCTCGGACAGGTCTTCTTCTCACTGAGCATAGGAATGGGAACCATTATAACCTACGGATCCTATATCCAGAAGAATAACAATCTTGCCAACACCGCGGTGCAGGTGTCGCTGATAGACACCTTAGTGGCAGTGCTTGCCGGTATTGCCATCTTCCCTGCTGTCTTTGCCTTCGGCATATCACCATCGTCGGGAGAGGCGCTGACATTCATCGTTCTGCCTGGAATATTCCAGCAGATGCCCGCAGGAATGCTCTTCTCCTTCATCTTCTTCCTGCTTCTTGCCCTGGCAGCCCTCACATCAACCATCTCCGTTATTGAGGTCATCGTGGCATACTTCTCAGAGCAACTGGCCCTGTCGCGAAGGAAGGCAATAATCCTTGCTACCATTTCGATGTTCATCCTGGGCATCACAGCCTCCCTGTCACTGGGACTGACAAGCGGTATAAAACTGTTCGGACTCAACACCTTCGACCTGTTTAACACCACTACTGCCAACATATTGTTACCACTGGGTGGACTGCTCATCGTTATCTTCCTCGGCTGGTTCTTCCCCGCCAGGGAAGTGAAGGATGAACTCTCCAATGGGGGACAGCTCAGGGCCGGGTATTTTCCGCTGTTCAGGTTCATAATAAGATTCATCGCCCCTATAGCCATCACCATCGTGTTCCTCAATGGAATTGGAATGCTCAGGATATAACCCGACCACCCATTCTGATGCAAAATGTCAACGATTTCCCGGTAATGCCCGGCAGTTAACTGGCCGGTAATGGCTGGTTCATGATGGCTCTGAAGTCAGGGTTCACAGATCATCTTTCTGTTCATCCCACTATCTATGGTTATGTTTGCTCCGCTTACAAAATCATTGATCTGGTCAGTCAGCCACATGCATGCTTTGGCTATATCGTCGGGACTTCCCACGCGGCCCGGGAAATGCTGCCGATGGTCGGAAGGCTAACGCCGGACGCCGCAGCCTGAAATAGCGGACAACTTATCAACAGCCCTGCCGGGGCAGGCCTCTCAGTCAGAGAGCCTGACAACCCGACGATCAGGCAACCAGACACTCATCTTTATAACGTTCTGAAAATTTGAATGTCTGATATCTGTTTATTCGTAACTTTATAAAGATTAGACCTAAAACAGGAGGTAATGCTATGAAAGACCGTGATGCAATAATGAAACAGGCCCTGGTGAGGCTTCAGGCCATAAAGACACTGGCTGAATATAAGGCTGCGCGTATGGACATCATTGAGCTGATACGCATGATAATGACCTCAGCCATTGAAGTCCTTTCGGCTTTCCTTGAGAATATGCTTACGATGTCACCCGGGGAGCAGCAGGCGGAATCGGCGAAGTTCCAGGATGGGGACTTCCTGATCAGCAGCGATGTAATGCAGGAGATTGAACGTCTCAACAATCTGCCCGGCGCAGGTAAATACGCGGAGTCATTTTCTCTTGAGCTGGAAAAGATAATGAAACCACAGATGGAGGAATTTGAGCAACAGATGGGCAGGCTGATGGAAAACCTCATGAGCAGTTTTATGGGGAGTATGGCCGATGCCATGGGATCATCATTCAGCAATATCTCTGACGAACCCGGTTCAGAGGAAGAAAAGGAATTCCTTTTTGATAATGAGAATCCTGATACTCTTTTTATCCTGTATCCCCTCTACGTCTCAAAGTCGCTGTCTGATCTTGAAGAGAACAGGGAATCGCTGATTGAGAATGTTGTGATGGAGGTTGACTCGTATAAATACAGACTCGATGATTTTTTTCTTCCCGGTTATGATGACTACTGGGAAGAAGACAAACGTAAGATAGCTGAGATACAGAGACATATCGACCGGCTCATGCCCGAGATAGACAGGGAGTTTGAACGCATTGCAGCAGCTTCCGGTTCCCCCGGCGATGTCGGAAAGATAAAAGATGAGATGACCGAAAGAATCCGGCCGGCAATGACCGAACTGAATAAGCTTCTTGCTGTCAAAAGGGAAGAGTGGAAGAAGAAAGGTCTCTGACAGTGTATTATAATTCAATATACACCCACTATGTACCCGGACCCCGGTGAGTGATTCAGCGATGTTATTGCCAGTTAAAAATTAATTGCAAGTCTAAGTCCATTAAACCCGGAACCTGTGAGAAGACCGACACTAACCGGTGAAATGCCATGTGACATTGCCATCGCGCCACCCATTCTGTGGGAATGAAGTATTCCGTACATTACAAGGTCAAATACAAACAGAAAAGCACCCTGTATAATGACTGAATTACCATACCCTTTCAGCATGTCATGTCTGTTTTGCGACCGGTCGGAGTAATGTCTCAGCAGTAATCCGGCTCCCATATAAGCAACATCAGCACCTGCATTTATCAGGAATATCCTCTCCGTCTTAACCATTTCTGATACCATCTCATCAGGCAAAAGGGCGGTGATGTCAGTATTGTAATTGCTATACAGTCCTATTCCGGCTATCGACAGATTAATGATGTTCCAGAAGAGATTCATTTGGCCGAAGTACTTTGCCTGTCCTTCTCCGGCTGCCCAGCCGTAGCCACCGGCTGCCATATTGGCCACGGCCCACCCTCCAAGTACATACATACCTGTCCGTGTAATGCCGAGGCTCTCGCTGTAGGCATCTGCCCCACCCTGTTGCCCCGACACATAAACTGTCGTAACAATCAATAACAGCATCAACAATGTTACCCGTCTCATATTTATAAATTCCCCCATACCTCTAAAACATACAGACCCCACACTTGTTCGTTTTTTGCCTCCATTTACCATATACCTGTCCTTCATCCTCCACCAACCCGTAACGCGGAACCCGCAACCCTCAACCCGTAACCCCCAATCCTCCTCTTAAATATCCCGAATGATTATTGTACCTTTATGGTACTATTTCCCCCGCACTGGGATTGTAAAATTATATGACATGTCACTGACAGAAAAAATCTCCGCCGACCTTATTGCTGCCATGAAAGGAAAGGACAAAGTTGCCCTTGAGGCAATAAGAGCAGCAAAAACGGCATTTATCCTGGCCCGCAGCGATAAGGGGGCCGACCCTGTGCTTAGTGCCGATGAGGAGTTGAAGATCCTGCAGAAGCTCGTTAAGCAGCGCAGGGAATCGGCTGCCATCTATAAGGAGCAGAACAGACCCGACCTGTATGAGAAGGAGGTTGCTGAAGCCGATGTACTCGAGAAATACCTGCCTGCCAAACTTGGCGATGAGGAGCTGACAACAATCCTGAAGGGTATAATTGCAAGGGTCGGTGCAAAATCGCCTTCCGACATGGGCAGGGTGATGGGTGTGGCAACGAAGGAACTGGCCGGCAAAGCCGACGGCAGCCAGATATCAGCAAAGGTGAAGCAGCTGCTTGCTGCCTGATTATCAATTACATATTTCAGTTAACCCTCTTACCTGTATCCCCCGGGTGCCTGTCTCATTTTCGTTGCCTTCTCATAAGCGTACGCCATCTTCAGAAGTTTATCCTCCTCGAAGGGACGGCCAATGAAAGTAAGGCTGGAGGGTTCGCCCGCTTCGCTGAATCCCATTGGAACGGCCAGGCACGGGTAGGCAGCGGCGGCAGCCATTCCTGCGCTTGAATTATTGGTCGACAATACGGCGTCGAGGTTAAGCTCAGTCATAGGTTTGTCGAAGTAGGCGGCACCTGACTCATGCAATGCAGCCTTGGTTTTCTCCAGCTCTTCGCCGGCAAGATTTTGCCTGAGCATACCAACGAAGATGGTTTGTCCGTATGGGATCCTGTTAATGGTATCCTCCCTGTTAAAGTCGGTTATCTCGGCCACCGAGCGGAATGTGATCTCTTTCGAAGCATACTTCTCGAGGTAAGCCGCGAGGTCAGCCTTCATGTCGGCACCAAGGACCATGCTGAACCGTTCGAAGGGAAGCCGCTCGGGTACAAACTCAACGATAACACCACCGAGTGCAGCGATTTTCTCAACGGCCAGTTTATAAAGAGAATCTCTCATGAATTGAGCCGTGACACCAAACCTCAGTCCCTCCAGTGTTCCTGTTTCGATATCCTCCCAGTATTTCTTGTCCCACGGTTTCCCGACAGTTATCGGGTCATCGGCGTCCTCGCCTGTCATAGCCGACAGCATTATGGCATTGTCTGTCAGGTTCCTTGTCATAGGTCCCGGTGTGTCGTACGTAGAAGATATAGGCACTATTCCGCTTCTGCTCAGCAGTCCGACAGTTGGTTTCAGTCCTGCTACGGAGCTCTTGCTCGAGGGTGACAGTATTGACCCGGAGGTCTCGGTTCCCACAGCGGCAGCACCAAAATTGGCAGCCATAGCGGCGCCGCTACCCGAGCTGGAGCCTCCCGTGTCGAAGATCTTCCTGCCGTAGGGATTAAGTGTCTGACCGCCGACAGCGCTGTAGCCGTTGGGGCAATTGGCCGAGAGGAAGTTGGCCCACTCGCTCAGGTTGGTCTTGCCAAGGATTATGGCGCCATGGGCTTTAAGTTGTTTGACTATGAATGCGTCGGTGGTGTGGTTATTCTGCAGGGCTACAGCACCGGCTGTTGTGGCCATACCTGTGGCGTTGATGTTATCCTTGAGCAGAACCGGCATGCCGTATATGGGATGGGTGGCAGAGGCTGCCTCCTTGTCGCGCTGGCGGGCCTCTTTTACCGCGTCGGGATTGATGGCAATAACGGCGTTGAGGTATCTGTCGCGGTCGTTTTCGAATTTAACGATGCGGTATATGTACCACTGGGTAAGTTTTTCGTATGTGAGGGCGCCCGATTTGATGTGCAACTGTATTGTAGGGATATCCTGTTCGAAGATGAGAGGCATCAGGGACAAATATTCCTCCTCTGAGAAGTTTTTTATCTGCGGGGCGGCCTGTGCCAGCATGTCATTTTTATCCCTTACCCGCGACTGGATAAGCACAAAACGCATTTTCCGGGACCTGTGGTCGGCGTTGGCAGCAATTTCTTCCGACTCGTCATACGGAACCCATTGTTCGATGACGGTTTTAGGTTTCGGTGTACATGCAAATGCCACCAGCAATAAAAGATAAATTGTCTTCTTCATAATCCTTAGTTTTATATTATCGTATTTCCTTTACCCTGAACCCTGAACCGAGCCCCGACTTGTCGGGGCGAGCTCACGACCGAAGGGAGAACCGAGCCGCAGGCGAGCTCACCGGAGGCGTAGCCGAAGGTAAACCTTGCACCCTGAACCCTGAACCCTTTTACGCCTCCTACGCCTTTTACGCCTCTTACGCCTTTATGTCACTACGTCACAACGTCATTACGTCACTTTCCCCTCGTAAAGTTATTTCGATTTCTTTATGATGCAAATTTGAACAGTAAGAAATCCACAAGATCCCAGACATATTAGCCTATGGTTTTTAACTACTAATCTTATTAAAAATACAATTATAAGTGTTATATTTGTGATTATTTACACATATATCATACTTATTTATGGAAAGGATGCTTCAAAACCGTCTGGTCAACTGGAAAAACAAATCCGGCAGGCTGCCACTTATTATACGAGGGGCCAGACAGGTTGGGAAAACCTGGTTGATGAAGTGGCTTGGGGAAAACTATTATAAGGGGTATGCCTATTTTAATTTTGACGAACGTCCTGAGTTGAATGAATTCTTCGACAAGAACAAGGATATTGACCGGATAGTAAACTCTCTTTCTCATATAAGCGGATTATCCATAAGTGACCAAACACTTATCATTTTCGATGAAATTCAGGAATGCCCCGAGGCGCTGAATACCCTAAAATACTTTGCGGAGAAAAGACCTGAACTTCATGTTCTTTGCGCAGGCTCACTGCTTGGGATTATGTTGCACCCTGGTTATTCCTTCCCCGTTGGCAAAGTAGAGTTTATGACACTCTACCCCCTATCTTTTCGTGAGGTATTGCCATATTGGGATGAGAAATCAGCTCGGTTTCTGGATCAGCTTGACAAGGTTGAGCCCATACCTGAATTGTTTTACAACGACCTGCTGGACTTCTTCAAGAAGTACCTTGTTACAGGTGGGTTACCTGCAGTTGTAAACGCCTTCAACCGGCATAATACTTTCGAAGCGTGCGAAAGCATCCTGGAAAACCTGATTCTATCATACAGGGGTGACTTTGCAAAATACCCGGTTATGAGTGATGTGGCAAAGATCGGCCAGGTTTTTGATTCACTTCCCGGCCAGCTTGCACGGGAAAATAAAAAATTTGTTTATAAGCTGGTTCGGACAGGAGCCCGGGCCAGAGAATATGAGGATGCCATTCAGTGGTTGGTTCGTTCAGGTTTGGTACATCAGGTAAAGCTAAGCACGAAACCGGGAATCCCGTTATCGGCTTATGATGACTTAAGCGCATTCAAATTGTATGCCCTCGATGTGGGTGTGATCAGGCGAATGGCAAGACTGGCGCCCTCGGCTTATGCTGAAGGGAATCGTCTGTTTACTGAATTTAAAGGGGCAATGCTGGAAAATTATATATTGCAAAGTCTGGTGACGCAGTGTGAAGATGTCCCCCGCTATTGGACCTCGGGTAATACAGCAGAAGTAGATTTTCTGTTTCAACATGGAAATGATATCATTCCTGTTGAAGTAAAAAGCGATGAAAACGTTAAAAGCAGGAGCCTGGCATTTTACCATCAAAAGTTTAAGCCTGAAATTCGCATCCGGTATTCATTGAAAAATCTGTCCTTTAATGATGGGATGTTGAATATCCCTCATTTCATGTCAGATTATACTCTTGAAATAATAAAACTCGCAACTACATAATTATGGTGACCTGAGCCCTGGAATTTCATTTCAAGTCCTGCCAATCTGAAAGAGATAACACCCCGTCACATGGGCCTTATCATAACCGGCAATACCCGCGAAGAGAAAATGTATCCGGGTATGATTATCAGTTACAAGGTTAGTCCGTTGCTTGGAATAAAACTTAACTGGGTTACAGAAATTACCCATCTCAGAGACTTCGAATACTTTGTTGATGAGCAGAGAATATGCCCCTGCTCAATGTGGCATCATCAGCATAAGATTGAACCCACCGAAAGGGGCATTTAAATGACAGATATTGTCACATACCCGCCCCCTCTGGGATTCCCCGGGGGCACTTGCCAAGAAGCTGTTTATCAAAAAGCAACTCAGGCATATCTTTGATTACAGAACAATTGCCCTGGAGAAACGATTTGGACTCTAGCCCCCCTCCCATTCATCCTGAGTGCATATTAACGAGTTTTCGATCGCAAGTGACAATGAGACCCAAATATCTTCACGTTTTATTTAACTAATATCGTGAATAGAGGCACAAATCTGCCATATATTCACGTATTTTACATACTATTTCGTGAATAATACATTTATTCGTATCTTTGTTAAACCAGGAAGTTTAAAACAACATGATGGTTCAACGAATTGCAGAATACAGAAAAAGGTACTACAAAAGTCTGGCGGGTAGGGAGTCACTGGCAAGGTTAATAGATGAAGCAGAAGTCCCCGAACATGTTTACAACTCGAACGCGATTGAGAATAGTACCCTGACACTTGAGGAGACTGAAAAAATTCTTAACCAGGTGTCTCTTGACAGGTACATCACCGAAAGGGAAATATTTGAGGCAAGGAATCTGGCAAGGGTTGTTGGGTACATCTCCGGGAAGGCATCTGAAAGGGAACTTGACATTGAAGTAATTCTTTTGCTTCACCGGATGCTGATGTCAAATATTAGCGACAACATAGCAGGACGGTTCAGACAGCCCGGAGAATATGTGAGAGTCGGCACACATATAGCCCCACCACCAGAACAGGTAGAAGAGCTGGTTAAGGTTATGTTGTATGATTATAAAGCAGTGTTTGATTCCGTCAATATCCTTAAGAGGCTTGCCAGGCTACATCTTACATTCGAACACATACATCCATTTAATGATGGCAACGGCAGAATAGGGAGGGTAATCGTCAATTATATTCTTGTACACGAAGGTTATGTTCCTGTCAATATCAAGTTTGTTGACAGGAACCGATATTATGATGCCTTCAGGGAGTACGACCGGGATGCAAAAACAACAATAATGGAAGACATCCTTTTTAAAGCATTTACAAACAGCTATCACAAGCGCCTGGCTTATCTTGAAGTGAAAGAGATAATAGCACTTGGAGACTATGCCAAAAAGATGAAACTATCTCATTCCAATCTACTCAATAAGGCTAATCGACAGACAATTGAGGCCTTCCTCGAGAAAGGCATCTGGAAGATCGGAACCTGAACCGAGACCGGCGATAGCCGGGCGAGCTCACGACCGAAGGGAGTAACCGAGACCGGCGATAGCCGGGCGAGCTCACGACCGAAGGGAGTAACCGGGACCGGCGATAGTCGGGCGAGCTCACGACCGAAGGGAGTAACCCAGAGCCCTGGGTCTTCCGCCATCCTATATCGGGGAAAAAATGTAACTTGTGCAAGAACCTATAGATGATACAGATATGAATGCACAAAGAATTGCTCTGTTTTGTGTTATATCCATTGTTTTTTGTTCGGGATGTAACAGGGGTTTCGATTCAAAATGGGAACAGTTTCGTGGAGAAAACAGTTCCGGAATTGCACCACCAGACGCCACCCCTCCGCTGGAGCTGGACCTTGAAAAGAATCTTGGCTGGAAGGCCGACCTACTGCCGGGGTTATCATCGCCTGCCATTACAAAGGATAGAATCTTTCTTACCGGATATAAGGATTCAGACAGCTCCTTCTCCATTTACTGTATTGACAGCCGCGATGGCACTACAATATGGGAGAGAGTCGTAGTCGCCGATACCATTGAAACAATGCATCCCCAGGGAAATCCTGCATGCGCTTCTCCGGCTACCGATGGGGATTTGGTATATACATATTTCGGATCATATGGGGCTCTTTGTTACGATCTTGATGGCAATCTAATCTGGGAGAGGAGACTTCCGCTGCTCAACTCTCAATACGGGACCAGCGGATCACCGATCATCGCAGACTCCCTTCTCATAATCAGCAGGACCGATTTCGATAAACCGTCGCTGCTGGCCTTAAACCGTTATAACGGGAAGACCGTCTGGCAACAATATATGGATTTGGCTCCCAGAATACCTTCACCAGTAACGCTTAGTCATGCCACGCCTCTGATCTGGAGAGACCAGGTAATCCTACACCGTGCCTTTGAGATCGTCTCCTTTTCACTGAAAGACGGGGCGATAAAATGGACAGTTGGTATTGTAAGCACTGGTGTTGGCACTCCGGTTATAGGTGATAATGTATTGTTTGTCAATGGCTGGTACAATTTTGGCAGCACGCGCCATTACGATCCGCTTCCTTCGTTCGCCGATATGATTACCACCAACGACGTTAATAAGAACGAACTGATCGATCTGCCTGATGAGATCCCGGCCAATATGGCGTGTTTTAAGAGACCCGAATCACAACTTCCTCTTGCCATTGATACATTGAATCCTACACGTCTTTGGGCAATAAGGTTTGATGCAGATAAAAACAACCTCCTCACTGAAGAAGAGTGGAACGGGATGGAGGAGGAGCAGAAAAAATATGTAATGGCACATGGAGTATTTGCGATAGACCTTGTCCCTGAGTCTGATCCTGAAAGGCCAGTTATCCTTTGGGAAGAAAATGAATATGTCTCCGAAGTCCCATCTCTGCTGAACATTGGCAGCGATATCTATATGGTTATGGACGGGGGTAACTTTTTCAGGTTAGAGGCATCTACAGGAAATGTATTGCTGCAGGACCGACTGGGTGCCTCGGGAGCATACATAAGCTCGCCCCTCTATGCCAACGGTCACATCTACTGCGCTTCCTACAATGGAAGGATAACAGTTGTCAAACCCGGCGACACATTAAATGTGATCTCACGATGTAATTTAAATGATAAGATTGGTGCTTCCCCGGTTGCAATCGGCAATACACTATACATCAGAGCAGAATCTGGACTGTATGCTTTCAGATAGTGAGTTCGAACTCCTCTGGTTATGGCCTGTAATCCGCAGAAGAAGTGCGCCAGGAAGTAGGGAAAACGCTCTTATTCTATCAGATTAGTAATATCTTTCGTCTCCTAATCATATCTTTCTTAAAATGAATAATATTCTAAAACCTCTTCTTTTGCCGCTAATAATCGGGCTCTCGTGCTATTCCTGTAATCAAAATGTCAGTGATGATCAGTCAGTTACCGTCTCCCTTCGGCCGATGGTCCCGACTGACTCAGTTTCGATGCGCTGGTCGCCAAAAGGCGAAAAACTTGAACTGAAAGGGTCAGGACCTGAATGGTCGGCTGAGCTCTATCTTGGACCTCAGGAGTCTGCTCCTGTCAAACTTTTACTGTCAGCAAGCGGTGGCAGCCCGTACCCCGACCGTCTTAAAGGCGACTGGAACAGAAGCGGCAGTCTTGACGACGATTCGGTTATACAGACAGAGCCCAAAGATAACAGGGGGAAAATATGGTCATCATTCGCAGCGATAATTGAAATCCCCGTTAATGATCCCCAAACAGGAAAAACTACGATAATCCCCTATCCTCTCGATTTCTGGCATGTTTATGATCCGGTCGAACCGGATGGAGAGAAAGTGATCCGGTACTCGCGACGGGGATGGATGCAGGGTAGTTTCCAGGCTGACTCTGTCATGGGGCATATCATTCTTTCAGAAATGAAAATGGACGGAGTATATGACACCCTTGACAGCTGGATGCTCGCGTTGCCTGACGACCAAAAGAAATTGTACATTAATTCACGGCCATGTAACGACCATGCATGGCTGGGGAATACAGCATACAGGATTTTCGCCATTGACCCGTCGGGTATGCAGGTCAAACTGACCCGTGTTGATGTAGGCATTACCCAGGAAGAAGAGGCAGCTCTGAGAGACAAGATGGCAGTCGACCGGAATGCTGCCCATTCGGGAGAAAGCGTAGCATTTATGCACGATTACATGCAGGCAAAGAGCGAGTCGGCAAAATTGAATAAACCCATGCTGATTGACTTTGAGACCACATGGTGCGGTCCCTGCGCGCAGATGAATTCGTACGTCTACAATGCCGACCTTGTCGTGGAGAAATCGATCAATGTAGTAGCTGTCAAAGTCGACGGTGATGTTCATCGCGATCTGGTAAAACAGTACAATGTCAACGGCTATCCTACAATTATTCTGGTCGGTTCAGACGGAACCGAAATCAAGCGTGCTGTCGGATACCAGTCGGTAAAAGCCATGGTTGATTTTTTATCCTTATGAAGACATTTTTCGACTATTCTATCCATGGTTTTACCAGTATTTTGTAATTACCCTGAGAGATCGAACATCCTGAATAGAAAGACTACAACCCCAACTCCCCTACCGCCTTCCTGAGCACCTCCACCGACTTGTGCAGCAGCTCTTTCTCCTCATCTGACAGCGGATCGTCGACCACTCTGACGATTCCTTTCTCCGACTTATATCGATTTTTCTGCCGTTCATCAACTAAAATCATAGATTAGTCAATATTCGACTCTTTCTTTCCATCATGAAGAACAGAATGCTTGACTTTTAACTATAGATATCTTACCTTTCCGAATACATAATGATTTGCAGCAAAAACCAGTAAAATACGCAGCTGATTAATTCCTTACTGCCAGCTATTATATCCACGAAAATTTAAGGGCAACATAAGCTTATAGCTTATATAAAATGCAATGTAGCATAGTTATTTGAAATGGCATATCAATCAACACGTTGGTGTTTAATAAATCGGTATAGTCAAGGTTAAAAAACGGTTGGAATTATTTTCAGAAGTCACTGGTAATATATTATCCCATGAAAAGGCACTTCATAATTCTTCTATTATTTCTTCCTGTTTCTGGCATCGCTCAGGATAAATTGGTTGTGTTCATGAAAAATGGAACTAAAACAGAGATGTTAACCACTTCCATTGACAGTATCGCGTTTCTTGATGATAATACAATGCGAATCCATAACTGGAACACAACTAAAACAGACATCCTGCTCGCTGATATTGATAGTATTAAACCGATTCCGGGATCTGCCATAACTGACCGCGATGCTTTAATTGCACTTTATAATGCCACTGGCGGTGCAAACTGGATATGCAATTCTCAGTGGTGCAGCGACAAACCGCTTAATGAATGGTATGGGGTAACTACGGATCTGAATGGAAGGGTGACAGGACTTAATCTGGAATTTGATAATCTTCAGGGGGAATTGCCAGGTGCATTAGCAGCCTTGACAAATCTTCAGGTTCTGTGGTTACAATGCAATCAGCTTTCCGGGCCTATTCCAATAGAATTAGGAAATCTAACGGGTCTGGAACAGTTAAATCTTGGAAGCAATAATCTGACCGGTACACTTCCGTCAGAACTTGGGAAGCTGGTTAATTTAAATATTCTGTATTTATTTAGTAATCAACTTACCGGAACTATTCCTACAGAATTAATTAGGTTAAATAAGTTACAAACCCTGGAGCTTTCCGGTAACCAGCTTACTGGTCCAATTCCAGCAGAATTAGGTTCACTTATAAAACTGAAAACATTATCCTTAGGAGGTAACCAACTTACAGGTACTATCCCGTTAGCATTATTTGAGCTTTCTGATCTGAATGTATTATGGCTGTCAGGTAATAACCTTACCGGAATCATCCCTGGTGAACTGGCGCAGCTATCGAAACTTCAAACCCTTACCTTAGGTCGTAATTCATTTTCCGGTTCTATACCTTCGGAATTGTTTCAAATGTCGAACCTTACCTATCTGGACTTATCAAGTATCAAATTTTCCGGGACTATCCCGTCTGAATTTGGCATAATGTCAAACTTAGAGTCCTTATACCTGGGTAATAATTTATTTTCAGGATCCATCCCTCCTGAATTAGGAAATATGTCGAAATTGAAAATTTTGAGTCTTACTTATAACGAATTAACCGGGTCTATACCCCCTTAACTGGGAAAACTGTCGGAACTTCAAATTCTAGCCTTGGGTTCAAATTTTCTGACGGGTTCTTTACCATCTGAATTGGGCCAACTGTCCAACCTTGAAAATCTGTATTTAAGTTGCAACCACCTTGATGGTGAAATTCCTGTGGAACTGGGTCAACTCCAGAAACTGATGTATTTTGATTTAAGTTTTAATTATTATGAAGGAGAAATCCCCGGGGAAATTGCAGTCTTATACTCATTACCAACACTTACCGAATTGGACATTACTAATAACCGATTCTCCGGAGTAATACCCACTTCTCTCATTAACCACCCCAAATGGAACGAACTCGTTTGGGGCATTGTCCAACAGAGGGATGGTTTCGAACTGGAGCGTGAAACCGTAAAGACATCTGATACCTTAATAACCGCTATTGATAATAAAACTTTCGACCTCGACTCGGTTTTTGAATCAAATACACTTACCGTAGTTTTTAAATGGTCTCTCTCGGATCCGTTTTCCGGAAAATTCATCCCTGTTCTTAAAACCGTAAATGAGAACTTCAGCAACAATGGATTGAGTATAGTGTCCTATATCCGGGCAAGTACCGGTGAGGTTAACGAGATAGAAGACTATATCAATGACAACCAGATTTCATGGACAAATCTGATTATTGACTACGGTGCAGAATTTGCGAACTTCCCAGGCGAGTGTGTCCCTAACGTTCATATTGTCAACCAAAACAGAGAAATTGTCTTTTCCGATCAATTATGGGATGACAGGGAGGATTTTGAGCAATTTATAACCGCGCAGCTTGGCCCGCTGAATCTTTATGAATCAACTGATTTAAGCCAGGATGGACAAATAATGAAATTACAGAGTGCAACGATTGGGAAAGGGCTCAATATCTTATTGTTGGGCGATGGATTTGTTGACACCATGATGGTTGCTGGTGGATTGTATGAGCAGAAGATGAGTGAAGCCATGGAGCACTTCTTTTCTGTTGAACCAACCAAAAGCTACCGCGAATATTTCAATGTATACCTGGTCAAAGCCGTGTCAAAAAATGGGGTTTTTATGGATCGTTCCGAAACGATATTCAGTTTAAAATTCGGTGAGAATCGCGGAGTTAGCGGTGATCTGGAAAGAATTAAGGAATATGCCAGAAAAATTGAAGGAATAGACACCGTAGAAACACATATCATTACAATTATGAATTCGACCGGACGTGCCGGAACAACTTACATGTATGATGATGGGTCTGTTGCACTCATTTCAATGCCATCGGACATCGAAAGCTTTGCTGGACTGCTTCAGCATGAATCGGTTGGACATGGATTGGGTAAATTGGGCGATGAATACATTGATCATTATGAAACGATCACTCAGGCAGAACAAGACCATCTCATTGAATTACACTTAAAAGGATGGTACCAGAATATATCGCTATCACAAACCAATCCACCCTGGTCCCATTTTATCGGTCATCCCAACTACACAATGGTGGGAACTTTCGAAGGTGGTTTTTATTATTGGAAGGGCGTTTGGCGTCCTGAGGAGACCAGCTCAATGGTAGTCAGCAAACTTGGCTATTTCAACGGACCAGGCCGGGAGCAGATTGTTAAACACACTCTTGAGGCGGCAGGAGTTACCTATTCGTGGGACGATTTCGTTGCAAAGGATAAGTATGAGCCAGCTTTGAAGTCTGCCATAATCATCGATGCAAAACGCGAACAGGAAACAGAACCACTCTCTCCACCTGTTATAATGAATAAGAAACTATTTGAACGCTAGATGTTTACATATCCCCAAGGTATCTGAAGTCGAAAAAAACAAAAATCAATGAAAACCAGAAGAAATTATATGCACCGGATCATCACTTTAGGGCTCAGGCTGTCGATGGTAATTGCTTTTGTATTTGCCAACCAGATGATATATGCGCAGCAAAAATTTACTATTCAACTGGCGACTGGAGGATATAAGCAGTTTCCTATAGAAGGATTAAAGATAACATTTGACAATAAAGGTTCATTCTCTTGTTGGCAAAATGGTTTAAAGCAGGATATCTATTTTGATTATGTTGGATTATTCTGTTTTACTGACCAGGTACTATCAGTAAGGAGTGTGATCTCTGATAGCTTTAAGGTTTACCCAAATCCAACTACCGGTATGATAACTATTGAATTTAATCAGAACTCGGGAGAAAATTGTAAGGTTTCGGTTTCGAACCTGACTGGTGCTGTTGTATTTCGAAAGGAATTGACTGATGTTGACAACTACCAGATTGATTTAACAAATCAGATAAGCGGATTCTACGTACTAAGAATTGTTATTAACAACCAGTCGTACGTACATAAACTGGTTATAAGGAAATATTGATGATGTAATCCATTCCAGGGCCGATGACGTTGCTATAGTGCCACACCCACCTTCAGCACACCCCCACCACTTATAACAGAAGACTCCATTGACAACCCGGCCATTTTCGCAAAGTATTCCATACCTCCAACGCTCATATAGTTTCTGAAGCTCCGGTAATGGTCACCACCGGCGAATCTCTCAATGCCATGGGCAACCGACCGGTAGATACCCGCAGGCATGGGACAGTTATAATCGGCGATGATCACCTTTGCAGCTATGCGTTTCATCTCAGATAGAACCCCTACAGCCAGGTGGGGTTCAAACTGGTGGATGGCCATGGATGTCACCGCAACATCAAACTCATTATCTGTAAAACACGACAGATCGGAGGCATCAAGCACCCTGAAAGATACATTATTTACACCCTTTCTCCCGGCCCTCTCAGAAGCATATCTGATAAGCCTATCCTCAATATCTATTGCCGTCACGTTGTTTGCCCTGCGTGCCAGCACCAGGGCAAGCGTCCCCGGACCGCAGGCAACATCAACGATCCTGTCGGTTTCGGATACCCTTTTAACCACGGCCCTGTGTGCGCCACTCAGCATCGGATCGATCACCAAACTATAGAAAACACCCTTCAAATACAAACCCATAGATTAAGATTTCGACCTGCAATATCAGTATATTTCTTACACTCTTTTCTTTTCAGGATTCATTTTTATAAATTTGGTACCCGGAGGCCACTTGACAGAATTTTAGAGCAAGACGCCCCTGATTACCAACCAAACCTATCTGCAGATGAGAAAAGCACGCATAGTAATCATGGTAATATCAGGATTGATCCTGATTGTGTTCCTTTTTTTGATTGATTACAGCAATATCAAATCCCGTCCCAATCTGGGTTATCTGCTGGGAATGCTCTCTGCCGCTTTCAACATTCTTGCCATGATCCTTTCCAACAGGCATGAACGAAAGCAAGAGGCCAAAACAAAAAGAGAATGATTTCACCTTCATTTGATTGAAATTTTAAGCGGAAAAAAATAAACTATAACTGATATGACAGCACCTTTTATAGTAACAAAATCACCAAAGAGTATAGGCATCGCAATACTCCTTGCTTTGCTGTTTGGGCCAATTGGTCTGTTCTATGCAAGCGTATCGGGTGGACTGATAATGACTATCACTCCAATATTCCTGGTAATAGTTTTTATTTACGGACTGGGGATGGAATCTGCCGCTCTGGTTGAATGGTCGATAATCCTTATTTTATTCTTCTTGTCGACATATTGGCTGATAAATATTATCTGGGCTGTCATAAGTGTGAATATCTACAACAAGAAAATAGAAGATGACGCCAAAAGACAATATGAAATATGGAACAGTCTTCATGGAAGAGATCAAAATATATATGTACAAAACATCTATCACAAAACTCCTGAAATAAATAAGTCAGGGCAGCAAGCATTACCATCAGACAGACCAAGTCTGCAGGAATGGCTCAGGAAGAATCCTGGCAGTACAATTAATGATTACTTCACCAGATACGGAACATAAAAACAAGGACTCATTCGACTGGTTTCGGCAAGTCAACATAAAAACTTCAACCAAATCTACTACGAATTGAATAAACAGGCCACCTCCCCATGAAATCACTTCACCATAAAACAACCTTGCTACTCCTTGCAACTTTACTCTTCTCCTGCAAGCCACCCACAAAGCCCCCCGCACCCGTATATCCCGTACCGTCGGCAGAACAGCTGGCCTGGCAACAAATGGAGATGAATGCATTTGTCCATTTCTCAATAAATACTTTTACAGGAATGGAATGGGGTCTGGGAAGCGAAAAAGCAGACCTCTTCAATCCTACGAATGCCAACCCGGAGCAATGGGTTATTACATTCAAAAATGCAGGATTTAAAGGAGTTATCCTTACAGCAAAACATCACGACGGTTTTTGTCTGTGGCCCTCGGAATATACGGAACACTCGGTAAAGAACACTCTTTATAAAAATGGCGAAGGCGACATTGTAAAAGAACTCTCCGATGCCTGCAGAAAACACAATCTCAAATTTGGTATCTATGTGTCGCCCTGGGACAGAAATCACGCCCAATACGGAGAACCCGGGTATATTGAATATTACCGGAACCAGTTACAGGAGTTGATTACCGGCTACGGACCATTTTATGAAGTCTGGTTCGACGGGGCAAATGGTGGAACAGGATACTATGGCGGCGCGAATGAAAGAAGGAGGATAGACGGCAGGACCTATTACGATTGGCCCATAACCATAAAACTGGTAGAAGAAACAAATCCCGGAACCATATTCTTCAGCGACGCAGGCCCAGGCTGCCGCTGGGTTGGAAATGAAAGGGGGATAGCCGGAGAAACAAACTGGAATACTATTTCCCTTGATACCCTTTATGCGGGTAAGCCAGGGATTGAACATCTACTCAACACCGGTTCGGAAGACGGCTCCCACTGGGTTCCCGCAGAAGTTGACGTATCGATTCGCCCGGGATGGTTCTACCATTCTGAAGAGGATTCGCTTGTAAAAACGGCACAGAAACTCTTCGATATCTACCTGACTTCGGTAGGCAGAGGCGGAACTCTTTTGTTAAATGTCCCTCCTGACAGGCGGGGACTTATTCACGACAATGATATTAATTCACTAACCGGTTTTCGTAAGCTTCTGGACAAGGAGTTTAAGACCAACCTTGCCGGAGGTGCAACGGCTAAGGCAAGCAGCTACAGGGGAAATGACAGGCAGTATTCTCCACAGAACCTGTTCGATAATAATCCTGAAACATACTGGGCAACAAACGATAACGAAACGACGGCTGCAATCGAGATTGATCTGAAACCGGACAAAACAGTGAAATATATTGTTCTGCAGGAGTATATTAAGCTTGGCCAGCGGGTAAAATCATTTTCAGTCGAGGCACTGATCGATAACAGATGGCAGACTGTTGCAGATGGGACCACTATCGGTTACAAACGGATATTAAGGATAGACCCGGTAAAAACCGGTAAAATAAAAGTCGTGATTTCCGGTTCAAAGGCCTGCCCGGCAATCTCAGCCATTGAAATTTATTAATCATCCTGGAAAGCCATCCAGAACCGTTTATCGAACACCGAATACCCCTTTTCCCATGCCCATGCGGTAAAAAATATTCGTATTTACCGCATTTTTGCGGCATTTATTTTGTATATTTACCGCATTATAGCTACAGGCAATGGCAAATTATATTTACGAGTATAAGAACTGGACAGCTTTTTCCTGGCAGGACAAAGCCATAAATATGGTATTTGGCGAGGTCAGGCATTTGCAGGGTAAATTATCAGGACAGATGAGCGCACTGGGCTTTTCTGAAAAAGAAGAAGCCACTCTTGCCGCACTGACTTCCGATGTAGTCAAATCATCAGAAATAGAAGGTGAATTGCTCAATTACGATCAGGTGCGATCGTCAATTGCAAGACGTTTGGGTATCAACACTGCGGGACTTGTTCCAGGCAGCCGCCACATTGAAGGTGTGGTTGAAATGATGCTCGATGCCACCCAGCATCATACCTTGCCTTTAACCGAAAAACGGTTGTTTGGTTGGCACTCCGCGCTTTTCCCTACAGGATACAGCGGGCCATACCCAATAGAAGTGGGTAGATATCGCTCTGCCGAAGTTCAGGTGGTGTCCGGTGCAATGGGAAAAGAAAAAGTGCATTACAAAGCCGTGAGCCCTGAATCCGTAAAAACTGAAATGGACAGGTTTCTGGACTGGTTCAATAACGAAACCCTTATCGATCCTGTTCTGAAAGCAGCTATAGCACACTTCTGGTTTATCATCATTCACCCCTTTGAGGACGGAAACGGCCGAATTGCCAGGGCACTGACCGATATGCTGCTTGCCCGATCCGAAGGCAGCGGAGAACGATTTTACAGTATGTCTGAGCAGATCATGGTTGAGCGTAAACGCTATTACGAAATACTGCAAAAAGTACAATACAGTTCCGGCGACATTACCGAATGGCTCGACTGGTTTTTGAATTGCCTCAAAAACGCAATGCTAGCTACCGGCGACACTATAAAAAAGATCTTGAGTAAAGCAGAGTTCTGGAGATTGCATGAGCATACTCCCATCAACGAACGCCAGCGCCTTATGCTTAACAAACTCCTTGAAGGCTTTGATGGAAAACTACAGACCTCGAAATGGGCCAGAATTACCAAATCCTCAACAGATACCGCATTACGTGACATAAAGGACCTGATCGATAAAGGCATCCTGCAACAATCAAGCGAAGGAGGAAGAAGCGCTAACTACCACCTCAAAACTCCTTTTACCCTGCCTCCTTCATAATCCCTAATACGCCATTACGCCCCTTTCCCCATGCTCCATGCTCCATGCCCCATGCGGCGGTTTAGCCGACGGTAAAACCCGTAACCCATAACCCGCAATTCCTTTTACGCCCCCTACGCCTTTTACGCCTTATACGCCCCCTACGCCTTATACGCCTTATACGCCTTATACGTCTCCTACGCCCCTTTCCCCTGCACCCTGAACCTTGAACCTTGAACCGAGCCTCGACTTGTCGGGGCGAGATCACGACCGAAGGGAGAACCGAGCCGCAGGCGAGCTCAC
This sequence comes from Bacteroidales bacterium, assembly GCA_034004335.1. Lineage (GTDB taxonomy): Bacteria > Bacteroidota > Bacteroidia > Bacteroidales > VadinHA17 > SLNP01. The sequence continues at coordinate 26,710 of JAVEWX010000022.1, forward strand.
CGGAGACGTAGCCGAAGGTAAACCTTGAACCATGAACGAAGAACGAAGAACGAAGAACGAAAAACACGGAACACGGAACTCCCCCAACGTCTCCTACGCCCCCTACGCTTTATACGCCTTATACGCCTTATACGTCTCCTACGCCTTATACGTCTCCTACGTCTCCTACGCCTTATACGCCTTATACGCCTTTTACGCCTTATACGCCCCCTACGCCTTATACGTATTCTAAGACAAAAGCAAACAATTTTACACAATCTTTTTCTCATAAGTAATGACATAAGGAGATTCTCTTTTGACAGTAGCAAAGACTCTGTTAACAAGTTTACAGCAAACAGCGTTAATGACCATCTTATGGTTCTTTCCCTCAGCTATTTTTCTCTGGTAGTAGTTACGTAATTCAGGGTCGAAGTGTATGGCAGAGTTGGCTCCATTGTTAAGAAGCGTTTTGATCTGTTTGTTGGCCAGGTAGCTGGTTCTTGTTTTTCCTTTTACAGAAGTCCCGGAAGAGTGTTCAAATGGCGCTATCCCTGAGTACGAGGCATATTTACGACCATTTTCAAATGCGGTGAAGTTGTTTGTAGAGACAAGCATGAATGCCGCAATAACGCAACCTATGCCTTTGACAGATGTAGCCATTTTGTAGTTTTTGTTCAGTTGCTCATCTGCCTTGATAAGATCCTTAATCTGTTTTTCAATGTCTAGAACACTCCTTTTAAGCTCTTCGATCTTGGTTTCAATGTCCTTTGTAATAGAAGACAACCTGGTTATTCTTTGATATTGCTGATGGCTTTTCAGGCTGTTCTTCAGAGAGGTTGACAGACGAACCAGCTGGGATCTGTAAGTAAGAAGCTGCTTTAACTGCATCATGTTAACTGAAGGCAGAGAGAAAGGCTCAAGTTTAACCTTGTTGGAGAAGGCGTAATCAGCGATTCTTCTGGCATCAATCTGATCGTTCTTCCCCCTTGTAATACCCATACTCCTCTTTATCTCCAGAGCCGGGATAACCGAGTAATCAATTTCCTCCAGGCTGAGCAAAGCAAAGAACATAAGGCCATAGGTACCCGTGTGCTCCATACAAAAGAGGCAATCCCTGCGATTTACCTTCTGAACCTTGAGCCAGCGGAGGATATCATCAAAGCCGTCAATGTCGTTGGTAACAGTCTTATTGACATACTTGCCATAGGACGATTCCTTCATTAATGCCAGGTCAAGCTGATCTTTTGAGATGTCAACGCCTACGAAAACCGATTTCTTTGTAAATTTGCTCATAATACAAGGTTTTTATAACCGGACTTGGTTGCAGTGCTAAGACCTTTAATAAGCCCCAGGCTTAAAATTCTAAATGGCCTCGCAACCATTGGGGGACCGTGGGACTAATACGTAAAATGATCCCAAGATCATGCCATTACAAAGTTCACCCATGGTCCCTTCCGGTTTTGGTTATTAACAATTTCCAAAGTTATTAACTCCCCCCAGACCCCCCTTTTTCAACATCATAATATTGAAAGATTGTTTAGGGTGTAAATCTAAAGGCCATTACG
>JAVEWX010000167.1:0-5831 GCA_034004335.1 Bacteroidales bacterium
CTGACCATACCCCCCCCAGATCATGTGCCGTGAGTTTAATCGGAGAATTGTTGATGCAGAGTGTGTCGAGCGGGTTGATAGTTGCATCAGGTGTTGCCACCGTTATTGTAATCTGATCAGTGTCCATACATCCGTTTGAATCAACTATCTTATAGTCAATAATATGGTTGCCATAGCCGGATATTGCCGGATTGAAGGTATTGCCCGAAACCCCGGGACCTGACCACACCCCTCCCATGGTTACCGCGGTCAGAGTGATTATGGTATCGGTTATACACAGGGTAGGGATGCGTGTGATGGTTGCATCAGGCACGGGCACTACTTTTACTATAGCCGTGTCAGCATCACTGCAGCCTTCAGCATTTGTAATTTCATACCTGATAATATGACTGCCCACCCCGGCAACCATCGGGTTAAATGTATCTCCCGACACACCCGGGCCCGACCAGTCTCCTCCCGGATCATGGGCGGTCAGAGTCACAGGCGGAGCATTGGCACACATCCTGGCAACCGGATCGATAGTGGCATCAGGATAATCGACAATCAGGATTATTGCTGTTGTTACCACGGGAGGGTTATCCCCGTTCTGCCGGTCCCGCGGAGGACCCGGTATGTTCGGATCATCATATGGATTGCAATAGTTCCAGTTTCTCAATGTCACCTGGAAATATTCACCAATCTGTTTATCAGAGGCTACATTTATCACCTTCGACATAACGCCTGAGCCGGTTACCGGTCCGGTCAGCGTGATTACATTGTCGGTGTAGGGATAACTTCTTGAATGACCCTCAATAGTTACCGGCTGTCCGGTCATCGTGATCTCTGTGCCGTATATCCACTGTATCCATCGTGTATTTACATTGGGATTGTCTCTCTCCTGAGGTGGCACGCAGTTGAACTGGGTAAGATCCTGGAACCGGACATCCGCGCTGTTGCCGAAACAGACCGGGTAGATCTCGGGATTAATATGCATGTGCCCCCCGTTATGATCATCATCATCCCAAACGGTAACAATCTGTTCCTGGGTTGATGAGGTGCACAGCGTGCCATTAACCAGAAGAGTGGCCTGCGGATGGTAATTGCACAGACGGCCGGCCGATGTGTAGATATTGGTGGCAGTGGCTGCAAAAACTCCCGGCGCCGACTGAATGGCCGGAACTGTCACGACCGAACCATTGTTCCAGTCAAACCTTATTTCAACAGGGGTTCCGGCGTTGTTGACACCGGTATAGCTGACATTCCAGGATACCGATACCGGAGAACATAATTTGTCCGGTGTGATATTATTGGCTTTGGATATAATTGTACAGGTCTGGCCCGAAAGGCCAGCCGACACTATTCCCAGTAACAAGAGAAGTATACCTTTTTTCATAGACCTCAGAGCATTCGTTCATATACTGAACCACAACTTCTTAAGGTACAATGTGCCCGTCCTGATGCTAAGATGCCTTGCCCTAATGACAAAATACAGTAAAACACAATCCTTTTTTACCGATATTGACTTTCTATCTATATCCCATAAAAAACGGTCGCGCGCCTGAATTATTACTCAGAACACAATAATATTATGTAGGATTCAGGGAAGAGGCGGTTCAGTTTCTTACCCTGTGGGAGATCTTTCCCGACTTCTTGTTTTTAAGTATAAGCTTCACTGTACCGTCAGGCATGGTTTCTTCCTTCACCAGGTAGTATTCATCATCAAAATCGCGGAGAGCATTGATTTTTTCAGTGAATTCATTTCCCCGCCATGTAAGAAGCCTGACCGGTTCCCAAAGTCGTGAACTTGCTGACCTGTAACAGGCATCCATTATCTCGTTTACTATGTAGCCATCGTAAAATGACTCCTTTGGCTGGGATTTTATATCAAACGCATTGAACATATCGGTAAGCATGTCGGTGTAACCAAGTTCCACAACTTCATCTCCGACCGGAAAAAGCCATCCCTTTTCGGTTTCCGCCTTCTCGGCGACATATCCCTTCTTGCCTCCTGCAGTGAACATCTCAAATCCGGTGCGGAGGAAATTATTTACCCATAAAGTTCCGTCAGTGCCCATGACCTCGTCACGGAGATCCATTCCCCCGCGGAAGGTCCAGCTGACTTCAAACTGCCCTATTGCTCCGTTCTCGTACCTTACCCAGCCCAGCGCATTGTCTTCCGCCTCTATCGGTTTTACCAGGGTATCAGCCCAGCACATGACTTCAACCGGCTTTATGTTCTTCCCGATGTAGTTCCTCGAAATTTCTATGCAGTGGCAGCCCATATCGAGCAATACCCCTCCGCCCGATACCTCTCTGGTCCAGAACCAGTCGCTGTGAGGTCCGGGATGAGTCTCCCGCGACCGGGCCCATACAACCTGTCCGATGTCGCCTGATGCCACCGACCTGAGTGCCTTTAGTGTTTTTGGAGTATAAACCAGATCCTCCATATAACCGTGAGTAATGCCGGCTTTCTCCACGATGTCCAGCATCAGCTTTGCCTCATCGGCATTCCTTCCCAAAGGTTTGGTGCAGAGCACAGCCTTGCCTGCTTCAGCTGCCAGAGATACTGCTTCGTAATGAAGGTTGTTGGGAAGTCCTACAATTACGACCTCCACTTCCGGATCCTCCACAGCTTGCTTCATGGATGTGGTCCATCTGGGAATTCCGTGCTTTGCGGCAAAGGCTTTTCCCCTGCCTTCATCACGTGAATAAATAATGCATACACTGTCGCGGTTCCTTTGGCCATGTAGTGCGAAAGTGTAAAAATCGCCGATGAATCCGGCTCCGAGAATTGCGACTTTTGCCATAAAAATAAGTTTATCGTTTATAGTTTATAGTTGCTGGTTACTGGTTGCTGGTTGCTGGTTGCTGGTTGCTGGTTGCTGGTTGCTGGTTGCTGGTTGCTGGTTGCTGGTTGCTGGTTACTGGTTGCTGGTTGCTGGTTGCTGGTTACTGGTTGCTGGCCAAAGGCACTGACCGAGGAACGAGCGTCAGTGTTGCTGGTTTCTGGTTGCTGGTTACTGGTTGCTGTCATTGCGAGTTCCGCTTCGGCGGGACGAAGCAATCCCGTCATTATGTCTTATGGCTTACCTCCCCCCACCAATTCGATTACATTTCCTTCCGGATCGAGAATCACGCTTTCGTAGTAGCCATCGCCTGTGATTCTTGGCCTGCCTTTAATTTCAAAGCCGTTCTCCTCAAGCAAAGCTGTCAGGTTGTCAACCTTTTCCCTGCTGCCCACATCAATTGCCAGATGAGTTATTCCTATGGCTTCCCCTTTTCTGATTCCGGAAATATCATCCTTCTTCATCAGCTCGATTCTTGCTCCTCCTGAGAAGGTGATGAAGTAAGATGAAAATTTCTTAAGCGGATTGACATACTTTGCTCCTGCGCTGCAATCAAAGTATTTCAGAAAAAATTCCTTTTCCTTTTCAAGGTCTTCCGTCCAGATTGCTATGTGGTCAATATGCATTAAATCAAGATAATAGTAGATAATAAAATATGTAATTATAACCTGAGCAGGTCAATATTCATCAAAGATCGGCAGAAAAACGTAACATTTCCGGGAGAGTTACGTAAAACTTTTCAGAAGCACTTCTTAACTGCACAGTGCCGTCCAACCCAAGATGCATGAGACGCCTTCCCCGGGCGTCTCTTCCTTTTAATTCACCCTGACTTTCACCACTACCTTGCGCACGGGAGAGTTCTCAACATCCCTGAGTCCGGGACGGTGAGCATCCTCAGGGAAGAAAATAAAGAACTTTTCGGGAGTGGCAAGCCGGTTTTCTCCTCCGCTGACAGTGAAGAATTCAATGTCGTTGGCCTGGTTGTAGGGCTCAAGTTCATCCGCCTTGGCCGACATGGGGGCCACTCCTATCAGCTCCTTGCCGCTGACTACATACTGAATGTCGATGTATATCCTGTGGGCCTCATAGCGGGCATCCTCTTCATTCTTCGTGAGATATTCACTAACAGGGGCATATACATTATCTCCGTCAATATCGTAACGTTTCAGTTCAAGAGCTGAGAGATCATTGTCCCTCAGAAAAGCAAAGGCTTTGTCCCACCGGTCCTTGTTCCTGAAGTAGGAAATAGCGAACGATTTCCTGTTTATCGATTCATCGGGTACAACCTGCCAGCCGTTAAGCCATTCTCCCTTCTCAAACCATTGGTCGGTTTTTTCGGTGCTCCATTGCGCAGGGTCTGAACTGCCGGAACAATTGTATAATCCAGTCAAGCTTACCATTAAAATGAGTATTAAAAGTGAGTTCTTCATATGAGAAAAATTTAAATTTCAATTATTACCGGCATTGGTGTTGCAATAAGTCGCAAAAGTTATAAAAAATGTGCAAGAATTCATTAATTCAGCAAAAATATTACGCCCCGTTCGGGGCTCTGCGGTCAGGGGTTGCCATTTAGGACGGGCAACGCCCCGTAATTCTTAATTAAACCAGTCTGCCAAAATTTGCTAAATTTGTATGGAGCCTGAATGCCTCACCGGCAAAAAGGGCTGATTAAAATGTCCTCACATATAACGGCTATGAAGAAATCACTTGTTATCTGCCTGTCCATTTTTCTGACACTGACCTCCTGGTCACAGCAGCTTTCAGAAGCCAGTCAGCGGGTCTTTAAATCTGCGGAGAACATGCAATCCGTCATCAATCTCAACAAGATATCCCAGACAGGAATCACTTTCGACACCAGGTATGAGGGAGTAAAGGGAAGTCCAAGACTGGCTGACACCCTGCTACCGTCATTCCTTAAACTCGCCGGGCAGGATTATTATTTTGAGATCAGAGCCGATCTCGACCTTGCTAACAACGCCCTTATCTATGCCGGTTCAGGAAGCGGTCAGATGTATTCAATTCCTTCTTCTGATGTATCGGAACTTGTAATAAACAAAGGCGGATATGAACTGGTTTTCAGGACCACCAAAGGTAAAAAGTTTGAAAAGGACTTAAAGGAAAACCGGTTTTACCAGGTATTAAGCGAAGGAGAGTATGAGTTTATAAAAGTTCCCATGAAAGGCTTTATCAGGGCTGACTACCAGGGGGCATATACCGCCGACAGAAGATATGATGAATATGTCGATGAAACCAGATACTACCTGAAAGGCAGGGATGGCACTTACCACCAGGTCCAGCTGAACAAAAAATCGCTCATCAAGTTAATCCCTGAGAAGAAGGAAATCATCGGACAGGCTTTCAGCAAAGGCTCATCTGAAGACAAGGAAGCGTTGGTGATGTCAATTCTGGAGCAAGACTGAAATTTTATAAAGTTGGAAGGAAAGGCGTGAAGGCGTGAAGGCACTCTCAGACGGTATCAGATCTTCTCCCTCAGAAGGATTTGACGAAGCTCGTTGGGGGTGATGTTCTCCCTTATCTCTCCGCTTTCTGCTACCGTAATATGTCCCGATTCTTCCGACACAACAACAACCAGTGCATCGGTATGTTCCGAAATGCCTATGGCAGCCCTGTGCCTCATTCCAAACTTCGCCGGCAGATTTATACTGTCGGTAATAGGAAGCGGACAGCGAGCAGCAAAAATCTTTCCGTCCTCGATAAGAACTGCTCCGTCGTGAAGCGGCGTATTCTTGAAAAATATCGTTTCGAGCAAACCTGCGCTGATAATGCCATTGATCCGCTCCCCTCCCTCGGAATAAATATCCAGACTGCTTTTCCGGCCAAGAACGATAAGCGCCCCGATCTTTTTTGAAGCCATCGATTCGGCAGCCCTGACTATTTCCTCGGCCTCCTTTGGATTCCCCTTCTCTTCATCGGGGGTGAATATCTTGCCGAAAGCAAATCTCCTCCGGTTCATATAACGGTTTCCGATAACAAGAAGAAACCTCC
>JAVEWX010000168.1:0-5821 GCA_034004335.1 Bacteroidales bacterium
TGAGCGGTCAGCAATGGGGCCTGCCGAGCTTCTGCCTTCAGCAGACGGCGCCTGTATGAGCGTCTCATTCGCCCATCTCTTCTCCGGCGGCTATGCTGCAGGTTATTATGGCTACAAGTGGGCTGAGGTGCTTGACGCCGATGCATTCAGCCTGTTCAGGGAGAAAGGCATCTTCGACAAGGATACAGCCGGCTCATTCCGCCATACAATCCTCGAAAAAGGGGGAAGCCGTGAGCCAGATGAACTCTTCCGGGCCTTCCGAGGAAGGGAACCGTCAATAGAACCGCTGATAGAGCGCAGCGGATTTACCAGGCACTAAAAAAGCAGAGACGTGCAGCGCACGTCTCTGAAATAACCAACTTAAATTCTTCCCCAAAGAGGGAGTTATTCATATACTTCTACCACCCGGGTGTTTGAGTAAGCGTGTAACCTTTCTCCGTATACTGAGTAATCTGGTTTACACCTACCGGCGCAAGGTAAACCCTGTCCGTAAAGGCATCTCGGGCTGAGATGTTTTCCGGGATATAGTATCCCACCATATCTGCACCGTTGGTTCCGTTATATGTAACCACCGTCCCGTCAGCTTTCTGAACCTTCAGCTTGTTGACCTTTGCTTCAATCAGCCACTCTGGCATATCAACAGGGAAATTCATCCATAAACCCAGGTGCAGATCGGGATTACTGGTGACATCCAGATAGTTGTATTTCTTCCAGCGCTTGATATCGAGCAGGCGTGAGTGTTCGAAAACAAACTCCATTCTGCGTTCACGGCGTATCTCCCAGATAAGTGCAGGTACGTCAGTGTCGCGATCCGGATCATTAGGGAGGTTTGCCAGTGACAAATGTGCAGTTTTTACAATTCCTTTGTCTGTGGCTACTTTGTCCAGAGGCCGGTCACGTATTGCATTGATCGATGCATCGATATCTGCCTGGGTAACAGCCGGGCCACCCAAAGTGGCCAGTTCAGCCTTTGCTTCGATCCAGTTAAGGACCACCTCTCCAAGTCGCATTACCGGGGCATCATTGGTATTTGTATTTGAACCATATTCTGGTGGATAAGTACCCCCGGCAAATGTCGGCCCGATCCTGTCAATAAACTTGTCAGAGTAGACCAATGTGGAGGCTTCCTTCCTGGGTGTATCCCAGAAGGTTGCCTCGAAGCGTGGGTCACGTGTTGCAATCATGCTTGCCAGATCGAGCTTGTTTGCATTCGGCAATGTTGATGACTGATAAACCTGCCCGTCAGCACAGATGAATGACTTTGCCAGATCAAGATTGGCAGATTGCGGCTGACTCTCGGTGGTGTTGGAATACGAAGCAATATGATGAGTCACCTGCAGTGCTGCATCGTAATGCCTGTACATGATCACCTCCTTGTTGCCTCCCAGGTCCTGTGATCCGAACAGTGAACGGAAATCGCTCGCAAAGGAATACTTCCCTGAAGTCATTACTAAACTTGCGGCATCTGCGGCCATTTGCAGGTACTTCTGAGCTTTTTCAGAATTATTAAGGTGATATTTCTGCCAGGTACCTTCAAAAAGCATGAACCGGGATATAAATCCGGCTGCGATGTACCTGTTCAGGTACTGTGCACTTCCGTCAGAGGTGCGCATATTGGCCATGACATAGGTAAAATCATCATATACTGCATCCATTACCAGTGTGCGATTATCCCTGTCCTTATACAACAGATCCATTTCGTCGTCATTAATTAATCTGTCATAATAGGGCACGTCGCCGAAGACACTCACAAGCCTGCTATATTCATAACCCCTGAAGAAACGTGCAACAGCACTCCAGTGTTTGTAAGCATCCTCGGTAAGGTATTCATCCTTCATTGCCTCAATTCTCTCAAGGAAGAGGTTTGCCTTGCGGACATATGCAAAGTTCCATGAAGGCCCGCAATAGGTCGTCATCATTGAAGGAGCCTCACTGGTTGAGGCTCTCGATGCAGGGGCCTGGGTCTCGAAGCTGATCTGCTTGCCAGTCTGAGTGAAGTCATCAGCAAAATAATATCCCCGGAGCGGAGCGTAGTCAACACCCCATCCGGAGTTATAACCAACAAAGTAGTTTACATAGAACCCATTGGCGAAGAGTCGGAGGTTATTCTCCGATGTCCAGTAGTTCTGGTCATTCATTTTTGTCAGTACCGGTCTGTCGAGGAAATCTTCGCAACCGCTGAACAACAATGCTGCCAGAGCGATTATTATTGTCAATTTTCTTTTCATTGTTCCTAGTTTTTAGAAGTTAACCTGAAGACCTACCGATGCACTCTTGAAAGTAGGTACACCAACACCTGTACGATCCATGTTATAATAGGAGTCTCTCCACATTGAATATCCTGCTATTTCTTCCGGGTCAATAGGAAGCGTTCCCAGATGATCAAAGGTGAAGAAATTCTCAAGAGCCGCATAAACACGCACCTTACTGATTTTGATCTTATTGGTGAGGTTTGCAGGAATTGTATAGCCTACTGTGATATTTTTTAACCTCAGGTATGCCATGTTAAGGAGGTACCTTGTCTGAGGCACCATATTAAGGGTTGTGCTGCTTCCGGCGAGGTTATATGGACGGGGATAGAATGCATCAGTCCTGTCCGGTCTCCAGAAATCAGTGGCGAAAGCCTTTGGCATGGCTCCGTCAGATGAGTTATATCCCGGGATGGCCAGGAATCCATCACCCCAGACCTGCCTGCTGCCGACACCCTGAATGAAGAATGAGAGGTCAATCCCTTTATAGTCAAGGTCTGTACGGAAACCATACATATAACGCGGTGTTGAATTACCAATTATCTTAAGATCACCATAATCGGGCTTCCCGTCTGCATCTTTGATCAGCCTGTTACCGGGATTAATATAACCGTCTCCATTCCGATCGACAAACTTGACATCTCCTGGCATAAAGAGGAAGTTACCTGCCTGAATTCTTCCCTGGATAGCCACGTTTTCAGGATCGGCAAGCTGATAGATTGTATAGTTGGCGCTCCCGGCCTCATTGGGTACCGTAACCTTAATCAGTTTGCCATCGTTGTCATGAGCAAAGTCGCTTTCCTGGAAGAGCCGGTCTGTTTCATAGCCCCATATCTCACCGTATGTTTTACCAACATACCATGAATCGATGCTCTGGGTTGAGCCGTATTCGGTTATTGTGGTAACAGCATCAGAAAGTGTGGCGGTAAGGTTGATGCCCAGACCATTCTCAAACCGGTGATTGTAATCGATCTGTATCTCGGCACCCTTGGTGCGGAGTGATCCGAAGTTTCCTTGTGGTGCGCTTGTACCAAATGTCGTAGGCAGACCCTCCTGCGGAACAATCATGTTCTTCGTGTCACGGATGAACCAGTCGAAGGTGATCCCAAGCTTACTCCTGAGCAGTCGGGCGTCGAATCCCAGGTTCAGAGTAGTTATATCCTGCCATGTAACAGTAGCAGAGACAGCGCCCGGGGTGGCGAACTGATAAAGTTTAGCTCCACCAAGCAGCCAGTTGCTCTGTGATCCGCTCATGGTGGGAATATAAAGTGAGTTCGGCACTGTCTGGTCTCCGATCGTACCCCATGATCCCCGCAGTTTAAGCATGCTGAGGGTGGGCTTTGCCCAGTCCATAAACTGTTCCTCTGTCATTATCCATCCGGCGGAGAATGATGGGAACCAGCGCCACTGCAAATTAGTTGGGAATTTTGATGTACCGTCATACCTGAGATTTCCCTCCAACAGGTATTTATCTTTATATGTGTAATTCAGTCGGCCATAGAATCCAAGTTGTGATTCCCATGCTTCTCCTCCACTGGTGGTCTGGGTTCCGTAAGCAAGGTCAAACTGGGGATTGGTGTAGTCAATCAACTGTGTTGTCTGGGACCAGTTGTATGCTTCCCGGTATCCTACCCTGTTCATCCCCAGCATGAATCCGAACTGATGATCATCCATGACATTCAGTGCATATGTTGAGTAAAGGTTCAGGGTGTTTCGCTGATCGTTCTCAGAGCGCCGATACATATGATCAGGGTTACCGCCAGGAGCGGTATAGTACATAGACAGTTCATATGCAGGTATAGCACCGGGGGTAGTTGGTGAAACCACCTGGCCTGTACTTGAGTCAACATAAACCCTTTCACCATTCTCATCAAGTTTAGGCACTCCTGCGCCCCAGTTATTCCGAACCGCAAAGGAAGTACCCGGCCGGTTTGCAATATTCTCCAGATTTGAATGTGTATAATCGAAGATTATTTTCCAGTCTTCAAGCGGAGTAATTTCAAGCCCACCATTCAGGCTGGTATAATTGTATGCCTGATTAGCGGTATTTGCTGCCGACAATTCGTACGCCGGATTCCTTGTCGGGAAACCATCCTCGGTGGTATACGGGTATGTCGGTCCCCAGCGGTAAAGATAAAGCCACGGGTCAGCAGAGGTAGAACTGGTGGCATATGCATATCTCTTATTCCTCTTGGAATACAGCGCACCCACATTAACTTTCAGCCAGTCAGTCACCTCCGTGCCCAGCCTGATAGATCCGTTGTAACGCTTGAAATCATCGATCTTTGAAGGCTTGATAATACATGTCTGATCAAGGTAACCAAGGCCTATATTGTAATCTGTCTTGCCAGTCTTGCCGTTAATTGAAAAATTATGCAGCTGGGTGGGAGTCCACTCCTTAATCATGTAATCATAAGGGTCATAGGTCCTCAGCCCTATTTTCATTTCATCTGCATTGACATACCAGTCACGTCCATAAAGCATGGGGTCATTGGGTTTCACAACATCAGCCCATTTGTCCTGCCATTCGACAGCTTTCTCATACCCTTCACGAGTGATAATCCAGAATGCGCCTGCTCTGGTGCCCCCAATACGTTCAAAGGCAGCAACAGTATATTCAAGTGCCTCCAACTGGGCCATTTCCATTTTCTTCGAAATATTCTGGAATGACAGGTTCCCGTTATAGGATACATTCACACCCTCACTTTTTGCACCCTTCTTGGTGGTGATCAGTATTACGCCGAAGGCAGCTTTTGCACCATAGATCGAGGCAGATGCTGCATCCTTCAGAATTGAGATAGACTCTATATCATCAGGGTTAAGCATCTGAATTGACGGAATCTCTACGTTGTCAACCAGTATAAGCGGTGATGATCCTCCCTGAAGTGAACCGATCTGACCACGGATTTTAATAAGGGGATCAGATCCTATCTCACCACTGGGGATAACAACGCTAAGCCCTGGCATTGTTCCCTGAAGGCCTCGTCCAGCATCTGCAATAGGTCTTGCCTCAAGTGTTTTTTCAACATTTACCGTAGAAACTGCTCCGGTCAGGTTGGCTCTTCTCTGAGTGCCGTAACCGACCACAACGACTTCTTCAATAAACTCTACATCAGGACTCATTTTCACATCAATCCTGTTTGATGCCCCTACAGTCACCTCCTGGTTGGCATAACCCAGGGATGTGAAGACGAGTACCTGTCCTGGCGCCACATTGATCGAGTAAATGCCGTTAAAGTCAGTACTCGTACCAGTGGTAGTGTTCTTGATAATCACGTTGACGCCAGGCAACGCTTCATTCGTTGCGGCGTCTGTGACAGTCCCTGTCACGGTCTTAGGCTGAGCATAAATGCTTTGCGAAAGCATCAGTCCCAAAACCGCAAACAACATTAATAGTTTGGTTCTCATGTGATTGGATTTAGGGTTAATTAGTAATTGATTAAGTATTGATCAAATAATCACAAATTCTTTTTCTACAAGCAATTTACTTCTTTATATGAATGATGTATTACAAATTTTCACTTTTTTTCCCGATTATTCCTATACCAGGCCGGTCAGGAAGGGTGATCTTT
>JAVEWX010000023.1:0-28182 GCA_034004335.1 Bacteroidales bacterium
AAAGAAAGAAGAAGAAACTATATCCTTCAGAACATTGAATGTAAGTATCAATAAAATGAAATATCTTTATAAAGTCACACATATTTTTCAAACCCTAAAAGGTGAAAAATTATTTGACGACATACACCCTCCGACTATCAACTCGACGCAAGAGATTGCGGGCCGGCATGCATAAGGATCATAGCACGACACTTTGGTAAAGTTTATACTCTTCCGTATCTGAGGGATATCTGCGGTTTGTCCAAAGAGGGAGTGTCATTTCTTGATCTGAGCTATGGTGCGGAAAAAATCGGACTGCACACACTGGTGGTCAGGGCTTCATATGAGGATTTGAAGAAGACTGTACCAATGCCATGCATCATTCACTGGCAAAATGATCATTTTGTAGTAGTTTACAAAATCCGTAAAGACAGGGTGTTGGTTTCAGACCCGGGCGTGGGGAAAATATCATACTCCCGCGAGGATTTCATTGCCGGCTGGTACAAGACGGGTGAAAACGTCGGGGTATTGATGGCTGTTGAACCAATGGCAGACTTCAATCAGAGGGATGTGGAGGAGCGGCTAGAGAGAAAGAAGACATTTGAAAATTTCCTGAGCTATTTCTCTCCTTACCGGACGACCTTCAGGACCATATTCCTGATAATGCTGATTACTACGGTATTACAGAGCCTGCTGCCATTCATTTCCAAAGCAGTCATAGATGTTGGGATAGGTTCGGGTGACATTTCATTTATTAACCTGGTACTGATTGCCAATATCACCATAATTGTCAGCGTTGCCATTGCCGGAGCAATCCGCGACTGGTTACTGCTTCACATAACTGCACGGGTAAATATCTCATTAATCTCAGACTATCTTATCAAGCTCTTCAATCTGCCTGTTACTTTCTTCGAAAACAAGTTGATAGGAGATATATTACAGCGCGCTCAGGACCATGAAAGGATAAGAAGTTTTATAATGAACAACTCAATCAGTCTTGCTTTTTCCATATTAACCTTCATTGCTTTTTCAATCATTCTCCTCCTGTTTCATCCTGTTATATTCAGCATTTTCATAGTCCTGAGCATAATATATGTCGTGTGGGTGCTCGCCTTTATGAAACTCCGGAAGAAGCTCGACTGGGAATATTTCAGACTCATTTCCCGGAATCAGAGTTACTGGGTTGAGACTGTTACAACAATCCAGGATATCAAAAGTGCCAATTGCGAAAAGCAGCGGCGATGGAAATGGGAAAACATACAATCAAGGCTTTATCAGGTTAACCTCAGGGTTTTGAACATATCCAATGCCCAGAATATTGGAGCACAGTTCTTTCAGAGTGTGAAGAACCTGGCTGTGACCTTCTACTGCGCGAAAGCGGTTATTAACGGTCAGATCACATTTGGAGTGATGATTGCCACGCAGTTCATTATCGGCATGTTAAATGCACCTCTTTCTCAATTTGTTGGATTTATTATATCTGCGCAGTATGCCCGCATCAGCTTTCTGAGAATTAATGAGATACACCAGCTCGAGGAGGAGGTCGATGACTCTGTGTCTAACAGCATTGAGATTCCATCGAGCCGATCAATCACTGTCCGCAATTTATCATTCCGGTATTCCATGAACAGTCCCTTTATTATTAAACAGGTCAGTTTTACCATTCCTGAAGGAAAAGTTACGGCTATTGTCGGAAGCAGTGGAAGCGGCAAATCGACACTATTGAAGTTGTTGTTGCGCATGTACATCCCCACTCAGGGAGAAATACTTATGGGTGAGATGAATATACAGAATCTTGGTCTTAGACAATGGCGCGACTACTGTGGAGTTGTCCTTCAGGATGGAAGACTCTTAAATGATACTATCCTGAACAATATCGTCATGTACGACGAGGAGGCGGACCTGGCAAAGCTTAAAGAATCAGTAACGATTGCACATATTAGCTCCGAGATAGAGCAGATGCCGAAAGGCTACAATACAAAAGTTGGGGAGGAAGGCAGGGGTCTGAGTGGGGGGCAGAAGCAAAGAATCCTTATTGCACGTGCACTTTACCGCAATCCCAGGCTATTGGTGCTGGATGAGGCTACCAATTCCCTTGACTCAATTAACGAACAAAGGATTGTAGAAGCGTTAGGAGAGGCGTTTAAAGGCAGGACCGTGGTGGTAGTTGCACACAGGTTCAGTACCATCGTAAATGCAGACCAGATCATTGTTATGAGAAATGGCTATGTTGTTGAAACAGGAACTCACCAGGAATTAGTTCATAACAGGAGACATTACTATGAACTTGTCTGTAATCAGCTCAATACCAGCCCTGAAACATACAACCTGCTACCTGGTGCCTTATTGAAGGAAGCAAGTGGTTAGAAATTAAAAAGATGACTTCAGAAAGACATATCTCAACATTATCGGAAGAGGTTACTCATATCATTCACCAGATGCCGGAGAAAGGAGGCAGGCTGGTATTGGTCTTGCTGGTGACGATGGCCTGCTTCATGCTGATTTTCGGGTTCATAATTGATTACCCTGAAAAGATAACCGGCCGTATACTTCTGGTATCAGCCAATCCCCCCGTTAAGCTTGTCGCAAGTGTTTCAGGTTACCTGAGGTTCCCCGGAAATATGCCGGAGCAGATCAGCAGTGGGGAATTGATTGCGTACATCGATAATCCGGCAAAGCCGGAAGAGGTAAAACACCTAACCTGTTGGCTTGAGAAGTGTGGAGGGGACCCACATCTGCTCAATCCCGATGAGATCGGGACAGTATCAATTCTTAATCTGGGAGAACTCTCCCGTTCTTTCAATTCTTTCATATTCTCACTCAATGCCCTGAAAGCCGTTTGCGAGGATAATCCTTTCTCTATAAAGATAGAAAGAGCACAGAGCCTGCTTAACTCTCAGTTGCTGATTATTGAACAAGCCCGGGTCCAGTCTGTTATCAGAAGCCAGATTGACACCCTGATGGATGAGGTCATTAAAAGAGAGGGAGTGATTTTGGATAAATCAGGAATATCACAAAAGGATTTTGATATAGCAATGTTAAAATATCTCGAGAGCAGGGAAATATCACTTACTCTTGAGAAGTCTTTGACATCACTGAGAATTCAGGCAGATGAAACTGAGAATCAACTCGCACTGCTTAAAATAGAAAAAGACGAGTTCGACAGGAAGCTTGAATCCGACCTTTACTCAAACTATCGCATCCTTATGGCGGAGCTTGCAAGATGGGAGCAGACATATCTTATAACTGCTCCTTTCAGCGGTCGGGTTGAATACCTCAACTTCTGGAAGGATAATGATTTCGTAATCGCCGGAACTCCGCTTATGTCAATTATCCCCGATAATAATATTATTACCGGCCAGGCATATATACCTCCTTTCGGTGCCGGCAAAGTGGTTAACGGGCAGGAAGTTCTGATACGTCTTGATGATTTTCCATTCAGGGAATTCGGGGTGGTAAGGGGATTGGTCAGGAGGATTTCAGATATCAGTACGAATCCGGAAGAGGTTTCCGGGGGTAAGAAGATGGCATATTACATGGTCGAAATAGATGTCCCGGCGGGTCTGGAAACAAATTATGGAGTGTTGCTTGAAGCAAGGACCGAACTGTCGGGTACCGCTGATATTCTGGTAAAGAAGAGAGAATTAATATTCAGACTGTTCGATAATCTCAAATATATCGTCAGAAACTAACCCAATTATTAACTAAATTTATTCCGAAATGAAAACAAATGAGAAATTATCGCTTCAACAGATGAGCAGTCTTCTCGAAGTTGTATCTCCCCGGGAAGCAGCTTCCCTGAAAGGAGGAGAAGGATCAGGCGAGCCGGCAACCTGTGTCTTTGATGCCATCACTTACGCTTACAACTTCCTTGGCACATGCGGAACGATAGCTGTTGGTACAACCTACACCGACTTTATCTCGCAGTATGGAACCTAAGAGTTTGATGATGCCATCAACCTCGGAATGACAGGTGACAAGGCTCTTGAGTTTTCAGATAACTACTTCTCCACTGATTCCTTTTCCACTTACTACGACCTTATTAACTTTCTCGGTACAGGCGATGCAATTGCTATGGTGAGTATTAATCAGGGATCATCAGGTCACGCCGTGATTGCTGTAGGATTTGATTTTCAAAGTAATGAACTGATATATAGAGATCCCGAGGATCAGCCCGAAACTGAAAAAAGGACTTCACTAAACAATGTTGACCTTGAAATGATGTTTGGGTTAACCGGATGCAAAGGATATTCGGATCCCAACCAGTAGTATTTATATTACGATTGTCCAGTGACCGGGCCGGAGAGCGGCCCGGTCTTACCTGGATTAAATAAATATTATCTTAATACCCCAATAGAGAATCCATGATACGCATTAAAATCCTTTTCATTCTCGCCATAATATCAATCATCGATGGCCCACCCTCGGTACAAGGACAGATTCAGCCTGTTCCTCCCCGGGTAATTTTCAATAGTTATATAAAAAACTATAAATTGAAATATACCCTCCCACGAGGGTTCGCCGAAGCCGATACAATAACTGAGTCATATATTCTGCCATTTGTCAAAAAGCCAACTCCGTTTAATCGCACCCATGTCAATGTTTATAACAAATCATTCTCCAATGATAGCAACGTCATGATTATTTGGGAACTGGCGCATGTTTCAAAGCAGACTGAAATCAATGCAAGGAAAATATTTCCGGATGCAGATAACAGCAGGCATCACATTTACTTAATTCGAGGTCTCGTTGGTGCTAATCAATGCATCCGGGGAGATAGCTTGATATTTGATGAAGACGATATCCTTTTCTACGATAAAAATGTATTGAAGCGTCTTGGTGCTGAGGTGGCGGGAGAATACACAATCAGGCTTACAGACCCATATTTCGATTATACTCATCTGACTCTCAGGTTTGTCGTTATCCCATACACTCTCAATATATATACTTACATCTTTTACAAGGTATATTCAGAGGAACTCAAAAAAGAGATTTCAAAAAAAACAAGATATATGATGAAATTCAGGTAGCCTTCAGCTAACTCATGATATGTATCTGTTTGAACAACATCGTCCAAAACGACCCCAATTATTACTGAAATCCATTCCGAAATGAGAACAAATGAGAAATTATCACTTCAGCAGATGAACTGTCTGCTTGAGGTTGTATCTCCCCGGGAAGCAGATTCCCTGAAAGGAGGAGAAAGATCAGGCGAGCCGGCAACCTGTGTCTTTGATGCCATCACTTACGCTTACAACTTCCTTGGTACATGCGGAACGATAGCTGTCGGTACAACCTACACCGACTTTATCTCGCAGTATGGAACCGAAGAGTTTGATGATGCCATCAACCTCGGAATGACAGGTGACAAGGCTCTTGAGTTTTCAGATAATTACTTCAGCACCGATTCCTTTTCCACTCACTACGACCTTATCAGCTTTCTCGGCAGCGGCGATGTAATGGCAATGGTTAGCATTAACACCGGTCCAAACTCAGGGCACGCTGTAATTGCAACCGGGTTCGATTCTCAGCAGAATCTGTTGAGATACATAGATCCAGAAGATCCTGGTGCAGGCGACAAATGGACTTCAATTAACAATGTCGACGTTGAGATGATGTTTGCGTTAACCGGGTGTAAAGGGTATTCGGATCCATACCAATAGGAACCAAAGTTTTAGTCCCGAATCAGGTCCCTTGGGCCTGATCGGGACTGAAACGAAATTATAGACTTAATACCGGAAACCATGAAAAGAAACAATCTCAGTTTATTACTGCTTATACTATTATTATTCAGGGGTACTTTACAGTCTGACGGACAGATTCAAAGTATTAACCCACCTGAAAGATTCTACCGATACATTAAGAACTACAATCTAAAGTTCACTCTTCCAAATGATTTTTTCGAGGCAGACACAATCCGCGAGGATCAGATTTATCCATTTCTTTCCAAGCCAGCTCCTGCAAACCGTAATTACATAAATGTCGAAAATATGGTATTCTCAGCCGATAAAAAGGTAATGATAATATGGTCTATCATTTCTTTGACAAGGCAAGCTGAAGCTAATGCAAGATTAATATTCAAAGATCATGATAGTAGCAGAAACTATTTTGCAAGGCTTAGGGGCACTATTGGATCAAATCAGGGTGTCAGGGCAGTCGAAATAGAACTAAGAGATAAGGACATATTATACTACGGCAAAAAGGAGCTTAAGCGTCTCGGAGCCGAAGTAGCCGGTGAGTACACAATAAAGCTTACAGAGCCGTATCTCGATTATACCTACCTCACCTACAGGTTTATTGTTATTCCGTACCATCTCGATATATACACCTACATCTTCTACAAGGAGTACTCCGAAGAACTGGCCAAAAAGATTACAAAGAAGACAAAATACATTCTGAGGTTCAGGTAGGTCGTGAGCTCACCGGGCTGTTGCCGGTCTCGGTTCTCGTTCCGGGTTCCGGGTTTAGGGTTTAGGGTTTAGGGTTCAGGGTTCTGCGTTCATAACATAATCCCTTTCTCCTTTTTTTTCTTTTGTCTTTTGTCTTTTCCATGTCCCATGCGCGGCGGAACACTCATATGGGGGAATGCCCCTCTTCTATTGATATCAAACCCCTACGGGGTTTTGCTACCGATTACCGATTACCGATTACCGATTACCAATTACCTTTTTATCCATGCCCCATGTCCCATGCCCCATGCTCGGCGAAACACTCATATGGGGGGATGCCCCTCTTCTATTGATATCAAACCCCTACGGGGTTTTGCTACCGATTACCGATTACCGATTACCGATTACCAATTACCTTTTTATCCATGCCCCATGCCCCATGCCCCATGCTCGGCGAAACACTTATATGGGGGGATGCCCCTCTTCTATTGATATCCAACCCCTACGGGGTTCTGCTACCGACTATCGACCACTGACCACTGACCACCGACTACCGACTACCTCCTCCTCCGTCTCCTACGCCTTATACGCCTCCTATGTCTTTATGTCATTATGTCATTACGCCATTATTATTACCTTTGCTCTCTCCACAATCACCTCGTGAAGCGGCTTATATTCATACTGCTCCCTGCCCTCCTGCTCCTCCTCAACAGGGGATGCCAGAAAATAGAGAACCCGCCCGAACCCGATAACGGAATAAGCTTCAGCGGCTGTATCCTCCCGGGTACTGACAACGGCCTGGAGATAATGTCATTCAATATCGAGAGATTCCCCAAACAGGGAGTACTTACCGTCGATGCCGCTGCCAGGCTTATAAAGGCTGCCGATCCCGACATAGTGGTTCTCCAGGAGCTCACCTCGGAGGCCTCCTTCAACAGCCTGCTCAACCGGCTGCCGGGATGGTCGGGACAATACTACCTTATTAACAATGACGACTGGAACCTGGCATACCTCTTTAAGGATAGTGAGATATCGTGGAATGTGATGTCGGTGAAGCTTTTATTCACCAGCGATTTCTACGCTTTTCCCCGTCCGCCCATGGAGGTGGGCATAACCCATAAGCCAACGGGTATGACGGCATATCTGCTGAACCTGCACCTCAAGGCCAGCGGAGGAACCGAGAATATTGACCGCCGGCGCGATGCGGCAGAAAAACTGCATAACTACATTGTAACCCAGCGCGACAACGACCCCGTGATCCTTATCGGCGACTGGAACAACGAGATCACCCCGGAACCCTCATCGTCGCATCCCTTTTATGTATTCATCAGCAGGCCCGAAAGCTACAGGTTCACCGACATGAATATTGCCACGGGAACCTCGCTGTGGTGGTCATACCCCTCGTGGCCCAGCCATATCGATCATATACTGGTTACCAACGAGCTCTTCTCACGGGTCGATACCACCATAACATACAAACCCGAACCCTGTTATCCCTCGTACGCAACGACAATATCCGACCACCGTCCGGTGGGACTGGTGCTCGAATGACAATCTGAAAGTACCTTTCAATGTACTGATAACAAGTTGATTATTCTGGTTGTCCTGGCTATCTGTCCTGTCACATTCCCCTGTTACGCCATTTTTTATTATCTTGCAGAGCATGAATAAGAAAGGAAGAAAAAGGTTAATAATAGTATCAAACCGGCTACCGGTAAAAGCAGAAATACAAGATGAGATAATCCATTTCGAAAAGAGTGCCGGCGGCCTTGCAACCGGACTAAATTCTCTTGATACCTCCTATGAGAAACACTGGATAGGCTGGCCCGGAATATATACCGATGATGTTGCAACAGAGAAGGAGTTGAACCTCTCTCTCGGGAATTACAATTTTCACCCCGTTTTCCTTACGGAGAAGGATGTTGAGTTGTATTACGAAGGATATAGTAATTCCACTCTCTGGCCACTGTTTCATTATTTTTATGTTTATACCGAGCATAATCAGGATTATTGGGCAGCCTATAAAAAAGTAAATGCCCGGTTCCTTGAAAAAGTGCTGGAAGTGGCCTCAGACAACGATATTTTATGGATACAGGATTATCACCTGATGCTTCTGCCCATGATGGTCAGAGAACAACTGCCATCGGCCAGGATAGGATTTTTCCTGCACATACCTTTTCCCTCATATGAACTTTTCAGAACCCTGGAAAACAGGGAGGAGTTACTTATGGGTCTGATGGGGTCAGACCTCATCGGCTTCCATACTTTCAATTATATGAGGCACTTTATTAGCGCCCTTTACAGGATTACCGGAATAGAATCCGACGACAATACTTTTCACTGTTGCAACCGGACCCTCTCGGTTGATACGTTTCCAATGGGTATCAATTACGATAATTTCTATAATGCTCACAGGCATAAGGAGGTTATCGGCTTTTCCTTACAATTCAGAAAGAGATACAGCGATCGTAAGATTGTCTTATCTGTTGACAGGCTTGATTACTCTAAGGGTATAGTTCGCCGCCTCGAAGCTTTCAGGTTGTTGTTGCAGAGGAATCCGGAATGGATCGGCAAGGTGTCGATGGTGATGATACTGGTGCCATCACGCGACAGCGTCGAAAGATATCATGACCTTAAAGTGGCTATTGATGAGAATATAGGAAACATAAATGGTTCATTCTCCGAGCCAGGGTGGATACCTATTCACTATTTCTACAGGAGTTTCTCCTTTCATGAGCTGACTGCCTTTTATCATGAGAGCGACGTGGCTCTTGTTACACCGCTGCGTGATGGTATGAACCTGGTCGCAAAGGAGTATGTCGCTGCCAAGGCACGCAAACCTGGAGTGCTGATATTGAGCGAAATGGCTGGTGCTTCCATAGAACTCACTGATGCCCTGATGGTAAACCCGAATAACACCGGCGAAATTGCCGGAGCGCTTGATCGTGCCCTTACGATGCCTGCAAAAGAGCAGATCGCCCGACTGCAAAGAATGCAGAAGAGACTGAAGAAGTATGACGTTGTCAAGTGGGCCGCTGATTTTATTGATAAGCTGGAACGCATACACCTCAGGCAGAGAGATATAAGCAGGAAATATATAAGGCCCGGTCAGGTTCGGGAAATCGCCTCTGCTTTCAGAAAGGCCGGTCGCAGACTGATCATTCTTGATTATGACGGAACTCTGGTACCTTTTCATAACGATCCGGCCAAAGCACTTCCTGGCGACTCATTAAAAAGCCTTCTGAGGGCCCTGTCGGAAACGCAGGGTGTCGAACTGGCTATAGTAAGTGGACGTGACAGGGAGTTCCTCGACAATATCTTTGGCGATATCAATCTTACGATCTTTGCCGAGCATGGTGCACTGAGAAGGATAGACAGAAAATGGGAGGATGTTTACCGAAAGGATAGCACCTGGCAGGGTGAGATAATCAGGATTATGAAGGAGGTAACAGACAATACCCCCGGTTCCAATATTGAAAGGAAGAAATCATCGTTGGTATGGCATTACCGAAAAAGCGACAAATGGCTGGCAGACATGCGGTCGTCACAACTTGTAAACAAGCTTCTGTATCCCTGCACCAGAAGGCACCTTCATCTGATGCGGGGTGATAAAATTATTGAGGTTAAACCGTCGGAATACACAAAAGGAACTTCAATAAAGAATTTTTACAGGTGCAGCGATTATGATTTCATACTGGCTGCCGGGGATGATACAACAGATGAAGATATGTTTGAAGTGCTTCAGGGTGAGGCGGTGACAATCAGGGTTGGCAGGCATTCGGATAAGTCAAGGTATACAATTCACAACAGCGGGGAATTGTTAAAGCTCCTCCGCGCATTAATAAAATAGCCGATGAACATTTCAGATTACGGAATAATTGGCAACTGTCGCAGCAGTGCCCTGGTGTCGAAATATGGATCAATTGACTGGTGTTGCCTGCCCGATTTTGACTCCCCATCAGTATTTGCACGGCTGCTGGACGAAGAAACAGGAGGGCACTTTACAGTTATTCCGGTTGGCGATTACTCAGTCTCCCAGCAGTATGTGAACCATACCAACATATTGGAAACCAAATATACATCTCCCTCGGCAGAATTTCGTATTTTCGACTTCATGCCCATATATCGCACTGATGAATCAAGCTACTACAATGCACCTGAGATATATCGTATTTTATCTGTTGTTCAGGGAACACCTGCCTTTAAAGTTGATTACAAACCGGCACTGAATTACGTAAGGCCCACCTCAGGAAAGATTGACAGGAACTATATCAAGCACGTTACAACGGAAGGCCGGTATGAATCGATCTACCTTTATACCTCACTGCCAAAGGAAAAGGTAGTCAGCGGAGAGGTGATTGAGCCTGAGGGTGACAGTTTTTTTTGCCTTACATACAACCAGAAGCTGGTTAAGATGAACATGAAACGTGCCTGGCTGGAATACCAGCGCACAAAGGTCTACTGGATGAACTGGTCGAATCGTACTCTTACATTCAACAGATATAACGAAGAGATTACCCGGAGTTCTCTGTTGCTCAAGCTCCTTACATATGATAAGTCGGGGGCGGTAATTGCTGCACCAACCACCTCATTGCCGGAAACAATAGGAGAAACCCGTAACTGGGACTATCGATTCTGCTGGATTCGCGACTCTTCGATGGTTATCAAAACCTTCCTGCAAATAGGCCATACCAACTCGGCAAGGAAATTTCAGCGGTTCCTGTTAAGTGTAAACCATGGGAAACAGGAGGATATTCAGATAATGTATGGCTTGAGGGGCGAGAAAAACCTTGAGGAGAAGGTTCTTGATCACCTGAGGGGCTTCAGGGACTCACCGCCTGTAAGGATCGGCAACGGGGCCTACTCCCAGAAACAAAATGATATTTATGGAGTGCTTATAGACGCTATTCATCTCTCATTGCAGAAGTTCCCTTCTACTCTGGATACTTGTGAGGAGCTGTGGACATTTGTTCGCAGTATTGTGGCGGTTGTAGCCAAGCAATGGAAAAATCCCGATAAAGGAATCTGGGAGATGAGAGGGGAAGACAGGCATTTCGTTTATTCAAAAGCCATGTCGTGGGTCGCGGTCAATCGCGGGGTTAAAATAGCCAGTATGCTCGACAGGGAATTTTATGTGGATGAGTGGTCATCACTTGCCGACACTATTCGCGAAGATATTTTTGTCAATGGGTGGAATGAAGAGGTAGGTGCCTTCGTACAATACTACGGGTCGAAACACCTCGATGCTTCAAACCTCCTCCTCGAGGAGATCGGGCTTGTTGATGCGAAAGACCCGAGATATATTTCCACGGTCCTCAAAACCAAGGAGGAACTCTGCAGGAATGGTTTCATGTTCAGGTATGTTAATGAGGATGATTTCGGCATTCCCCGAAGTTCATTTGTCCTTTGCACATTCTGGCTGGTGAACAGCCTGTATAAAATCGGTCAACGCGATGAAGCACTTGACATCTTCAACAATATAATTAGTTGCTCCAATCATCTTGGACTGCTGAGTGAGCATATTGACATTGAGACCAGGGAACTGTTGGGTAACTTCCCGCAGGCTTATTCTCATCTGGGCCTGATACAGTCAGCCCTACTGATAAATGGAGAGGACATCTCATTTGAAAATGAGATATTCCGATTCATAAAGCCTTAGCTATAAGATGAATACATGTGGCGGGGGCTCCGGATTCTATTCTATCAGGAGCCATTGGTTCCTTTTCTGATAATGACCAGGTAAACCGGGAAGTGATCGCTGTAGCCGGCAGTGAACTGGTCACCCACATATGTCCGCAGCGGATAACCACGATAACGGCCGTCTCTCTGCGTCATGAAATCCTTTCTGTATATCCTGGCCGAGTGCAGTTTGAATGTGGAAAAGTCATCACCAAGCAATGGCTGCGACACTATCATCTGGTCAAAAAGGTTCCACCTGTCGCGGTAGGCCAGTGAACCGACACCCTCGCGGAAAAGTTCATACATCGGATTGTACAGGTCACCGGGTTTCAGTCCGGTCTCCCTGCCAATGGCACTCAGATGCTTCGTTACACTGACATCCCGGGGATCGTCATTCAGGTCGCCCATAACCACAATCTTAGCACCAGGATCCTCGGCCTGCAGGGAGTCGACAATGTAACGCGTCAGCAGCGCTGCCTCTATCCTCAGCTTTTCGGAGGCCTTTGAACCCGAACGTCTCGAGGGCCAGTGGTTAACGATGAAATGCATCTTCTCATCCATCAGCAGTCCCGACACCACAAGCTGGCTCCTGCTGTAGTATTCCTCCCCTTCCATGGAGGTAAGCGGGAGTTTGTAACTCTTCGAGGCCGTAAGTACAAAGAAATCAGCCTGGTAGACAAGTCCGACATCAACACCCCTGCTGTCGAACGAGTTATAGTGCACCACCCGGTAGTTCAGGTGCCTCAGTGAAGCATGGTTCACCAGGTCCTCTATCACCTCGCGGTTCTCTATCTCACACAGACCCAGTATGTGAGGCCCTCCCGGCAGACCTTCATCCCTGCCTATGCCGGCTATCACCCTGGCTGTGTTATCAAGCTTCTGGTAGTATCGCACGCTGTTCCATCTTTTTGCTGCACCGGGTGTGAACTCCACATCATCGACACCCGGGGTGTCAATGGTGTCGAACAGGTTCTCCACGTTGTAGAAGGCTATCAGTCCGGCTGTCATCTCTCCCTGCGACCAGGCAGAAAGCAGCGACATCGTAACGGCCGCCATCAATATCATTATCCTTTTTCCAGTCATGACCGGGTCATTTTATCATTCTCAAATATATCATTTCCATTCCTGTCATGCAACCCCATGACTGCTCTGCCACCTCCCTGGTCGAAACCCTTAAAACTTGTCTATGTGGAGAATGTTTTGTATTTTTTCACCGCCAAATTCTATCAAATTTTATCTCCACAAAAAATACTGTATGAGTCTGAAAGTAATATCATTATGGTGCCTTACCCTGTTTTCCGCGTTGCACCTTACGGCACAGACGGGGAATGTCGGGGGAACCGTGGCCGACCAGCAAACCGGGGAGCCTCTCGCAGGAGTGGCAGTATCAGTTGACGGTCGTCCTTCGGGAGTATCTACCGGGACTGACGGGTCTTTCATGGTACAGGTACCGGCAGGGGAGCATCTTCTCTACTTCGACCTGGCAGGTTACTACCAGGCCATCAGGCAGGTGACGGTGGCGGCAGGGGTCGCCCTCGATGCCGGGATCATCCTTCTTGCACCGCGCAAGGAGGTGCGTCAGGATGCCGCAACCATTACCATCTCCGACATAAGCGACGAGAGCGGAGCCGGCGCCCAGGGATACCAGGGAATACTCTCCTCTTCTGCCGACATCTTCCAGTCAACGGCAGCCTATACCTTCGGTCCTGTCAGGTTCCGTCCACGCGGCTACGACAACTCCTATATGGCAGTTATGATTAACGGCTTCCTCATCAACGACACCGAAACAGGCAATCCCATCTGGAGCGACTGGGGAGGGCTCAATGATGTGATGCGCGATGCTGTCGTCACCGACGGACCCACGGCCACCGGACATATGTTCGAACCGGTCGGGGGTCTGACCCGTATTCTCACCAATGCCTCGCTATACAGGCCCGGAGTGAAGATGGTATATTCACTGAGCAACAGGTCATATAACAACAGGGCCATGTTAACCTGGTCAACAGGTGAAATAGGCAGGGGATGGTCGGTAACCGCCTCCGGCTCACGCCGCTGGTCACAGGTGGGCTATGTTGAGGGAACCTTCTATGATGCCTGGAGTATGTTCCTGTCGGCAGAAAAGAAATTCAACTCCGCCCACAGCGTTAACTTCACGGCTCTCGATGCAATATATGCGCGCGGTGTAGGTGGCGGCACAACACAGGAGGTCTACGATCTGGCAGAGAATAACTATTACAACCCCTACTGGGGATACCAGAACGGCAAGGTTCGCAACTCGAGGATAAGATCCTCCAACAAGCCTCTCCTGACCCTTACCCACAACTGGAAAATGGGAGACAGAAGCAGCCTGCAGACGACGGCCGGATACTGGTTCGGCAAGTCGGGGTACACGGCTCTCAACTGGTATGACGCCCCCGATCCGCGGCCCGACTACTACAGGTACCTGCCCTCTTACTACACCGATCCGGCCGACCAGCAGAGGATAGCAGCCCTGTGGAGTGACCCCCTGGTGAGCCAGATAAACTGGGAACACTTCTATTTTGCAAATAGCAAGAACCTGACACAGATCGATGATGCCGATGGTGTATTGGGCAATGTGGTGGAGGGCTACAGGTCGAAGTATATTATTGAAGAGCGACGCGACGATCTGAGCCAGTACCAGTTCAATACCATCTTCAGGCATGATGCCGGCAATGACATCAACCTCTCGGGAGGATTGATGGTTAACCTGTCGAAGGGATTCAACTACAATATAGTGAAGGATCTGCTGGGCGGGTTCTTCTGGCTCGACATTGACCAGTTTGCCGAGCGTGATTTTCCCGACGATCCCATGATTATACAGAACGACCTCAATGTTTTCAATAACATTGTTGAGGAGGGTGACACCTACAGCCATTCCTATGTCTCGAACCTCAACCAGGGAACCCTGTGGGGCATGGGTGAATGGTCTCCGGGCCGCCTTCGCACATACTTGCAGGGAAGCCTCAGCAGCTCATCAATCTGGAGGGAGGGAAAAATGAAGAAGGGGCTCTTCCCCGACAACTCCTTCGGCAACTCCAGGAAACTCAATTATGTGACCTGGGGTGTGAAGACCGGCGCCAACTACAGGATCACCGGCCGTCACATGCTTGACTTTAACTCGGCACTGATGAAGAATCCTCCGAGGTTCAGCAGCGCCTTCCTGTCGCCGCGCACCAGGAACGAAATAACACCCGGAATAGGGCCCGAGACTATCTTCACGGCCGATGCAAGCTATATACTCCAGTCTCCTTCGGTCAACGCACGACTTACAGGATACTACACCCGCTTCTTTAACCAGTCGGAGGTGACAAGCTTCTACCACGAGGAGATACGTACCTTTATCAACTATTCGATGACAAATATTGAAAAGGAACACTCGGGCATCGAACTGGGAGTGGAATGGGATATCACTCAGACCTTCAGCATTAACGGGGTGGCTTCCATTGGTCAGTACATCTGGATGGACAATCCTTCCATCGTCATCACCCGCGACAACAGCAGCGAAGTCATCCGCAACGAAGAGGTATGGGTTAAGTACTTCAGCGTTGACGGAACACCACAGACAGCCCTCGCCTTCGGCATCAACTACAACTCGCCACGATACTGGTGGGCAGGTGCTACCGCCAGCTACTTCGACAGGAGCTACCTGAGCTTTAATCCCGTTACGCGCACGAAGGATGAGACCGGCTGGTATCCCTACTGGTCGGAGATGGAGAAGCTGCCCTCAGGATTTCTTCTCGATGCCTTCCTTGGCAAGTCGTGGTACATCGGAAAGTATTACCTCGTGATCAGTGCCAACCTGAGCAACCTGATGAACAGGACCGATTTCCTTACCGGCGGTTTCGAGCAGTACAGGTATGATCCGGAAAGGCCGACCCTCTTTGCGCCCAAGCTCTACTATTACTATGGGTTCAATTACTTTGTCAACCTGAGTTTAAGATTCTAAATGAGGAGGAATATGAAAAACGGATCAATAATATTTATTACGCTTCTGCCGGCGCTGTTCCTCTTCAGGGGATGCATTGACTACAACGATGAGGCCCCGGAGCTGAATTTCTTCATACCCGGTGAGATAGTAACGGTTGCACAGGTTAA
The DNA here is from genome assembly GCA_034004335.1 of Bacteroidales bacterium. GTDB lineage: Bacteria > Bacteroidota > Bacteroidia > Bacteroidales > VadinHA17 > SLNP01. Next base: position 16,164 of record JAVEWX010000023.1, read on the forward strand.
GAATCTCTATGCCGCTGAACTGGCCAAGCCCTGGACGGAGAGGATACCGGTACAGATCACGGAGGACTGGGCTATCGCCGGACTGGCAACAGCTACCGACAAGATAAACGGTAACCTTTACAAGGAGGGCATCATCGAGGATGTCACCGGGGGATTGCTGATGAAATTTCTCTCCACCGGCGGACTCTACATAGGCGACTCCATCATCGTCAACCTAAGGGGGTTGTATCTCAGCGACTATGGTAACTTCATCCAGCTGGGCGGCGATCCATACACCGACGATTCCGGCAGCAAGAGGCTGTCGGGATTTAACAAGGATGAACGCATCCTGAGGTATTCGATGAACAATCCCACACGTCCTGCCGTGAAAACTATACAGCAGGTTAAGAACAGCGCCATGCTGGGCAGGCTGGTAACCATCAACCAGGTACAGTTTGCCGATTATGAACTCGGGAAAACCTATGCCGACGCCCTTGATGATCCACCTGCATCAGCCAACAGGTACCTGGTCGACTGCAGCAATAACAGGATAATTGTCCGTACCAGCGGCTATGCAACCTTTGCCGGAACAGAGCTTCCCGAAGGCAAGGGTGATATCACAGCCGTGGTAACCGTTTTCAACAGCGACTACCAGCTTCTCATCAGGGATTTCGACGAAGTGCTGCTGACAGGTGACCGCTGTCCTCCCGGCGGGCAGGTATTGGGTGCACCGGTCGAGACACTAAGTCAGAACTTCACCTCCTTCACTGCCGAACAGGATATCTTCCCCTCCGGGTGGCAGAATTTTGCCCAGGCAGGCAGCAGGCTGTGGCGGGCCAAGGTGTTCAGCGGCAACACCTATGCCCAGGCTACCGGATATGGCTCCAATGACAGTCAGATACTTATATGGTTCATCCCTCCTCCGGTCGTCCTCTCAACGCAGAAGGTGCTGACCTTCCAGACATCCAAGGCCTATTGGGAACACCAGGGTGACAACCTTCCCTTCGAGGTACTCTTCTCAACCGACTATAACGGTCTGAATATTACATCCGCAACATGGACACCGCTGACGGCAACCATTGCCGGGAAGACTGATACCGACAACGCCTGGATAAATTCGGGGAATATAAATCTTCCGGTTATCCCGGGCGGAACCGGGGTTATAGGGTTCCGCTACCGCGGTTCGGATGTCGAGACCACCTCCTACAGAATTGACAACATAGTGGTTGCCGCCGCCAAATAAAGTTTTCACATTATGAGAAAGACAATTTATCAATATCTGTTCCTGCTAACATCTGCACTATATATACTGGCATCGTGCGACCGCGACCCGGTTCCCCCGCCGGAACCGGTGATAGAGCGGATATCCGTAGCCGACCTCAGGGAAATGTATACGGGGGCTGCTACAACAGTCGATACCAATGTTTACATCAGTGGAGTGGTGATACTCACGCCCGAATTCGGGAACATCCCCGAATTCATTGCATATCTCCAGGATGAAACCGGGGGCATCGCCCTGACGGTTACCGGCACTAACACCTTTGCCATGGGTTCGGAGGTGAAGATTCTGTGTCGCGGCATCGACCTTACAATGTACTACGGGCTTATGCAGTTCGGCAACATCGACATCGCCTCTGCCGTGGAGGTGATCACCCTGAATGCGCAGATGCCTGCCCCGCGCAAGGTCTACCTGTCGGAGATACTCGATGGCAAATATGAGGCTACCTATGTGAAGGTGGATACAACAGAGTTCAATGCTACCGGGACTTTCAGCGGCTCTAAGGCACTCACCGACTGCAGCTATTCGGTTACGGTCCATACCCGCACCGAGGCCCAGTTTGCCTCTACCGAACTGCCTGCAGGCAACGGCACCTTCACAGGAGTGGTGTCGGTCTACAACTCGCCCCAGCTTATAATCCGCGATCCCTCGGAGCTCGACATGACGGGGGAGAAGAGGTGCAACATACCGAAGTTTGAGTGGCTTGTCGAGAACTTCGAGTCGCTGGCCGACAACAGCCCCATTACCAACCTGGCCGGATGGAAGACAATAGCCCAGGCCGGGAACCGTAACTGGTTGACAGGATACTATTATCTCGACACAAAGTTTGCAGATGTCACCGCCTATAACTCGGGTCAGTCAGAGCTGATAGCATGGATGATACTGCCCCAGGTAGATCTTACGGGTGCGTCCGACCCCATACTGACATTCCGCAGCAAGGGAGCCTATGATAATGGTGCCACCCTTGCAACACTGGTCTCAACCGACTATGACGGAGGCAGTGAGCCCTGGAACTTCACCTGGACGGAGTTGCCGGCCTCTTATCCCACCGTGCCTTCGGGTACCTATGGCAACTGGGGTGAATCGGGAAGCCTGAGCCTGGCAGCCTACAAAACAAATATGTATGTTGCTTTCAGATATAATGGCAACGATCCTGCCTCGGGCGACAAGAATACCACAACCTGGCAGGTCGACGATATAAGGATAGGAGAGAGATAGCAATATGCGGCGCATCGGGCTGATATCCCTTACCTTGCTGGCCGGTGCCATAACTTCAATGGCCCAGCCTCCCGAGGGTTATTACCTCCCCGCCGCGGGTAAGACGGGCACGGAGCTCAGAACAGCCCTTTACAATATTATCAGGGGACATACTGTTTCCACCTATACCGACCTGTGGACCCACTTTCAGACCACCGACGACACACCCGATGGCAAGGTGTGGGACATGTATTCCGACAAACCGGGTTTTGCACCTCCCTATGTCTATGTCTTTGGCGACAACCAGTGTGGCAACTATACGAAGGAGGGCGACTGCTACAATCGCGAGCACTCCTTCCCCAAAAGCTGGTTTGGTGGTGAAGTGCTGCCAATGTATACTGATCTTTACCATGTTTATCCCACCGACGGGTGGGTTAACAACAAGAGGGGCAACTACCCCTTCGGCGTAGTGTCCTCTCCAACATGGACATCATTGAACGGCAGCAGGCTGGGTCCCAACACCTGGCCTGGCTACAGCGAAGTGGTCTTTGAACCCATCGATGCCTTCAAGGGCGACTTTGCCCGGTCGATGTTCTACATGGCTACCCGTTACTATGGTGAAGATACCTCATGGCCCACTGACGGGGAGATGTTCACGGGTGCCGATCCCAAAAGCTGGGCAATTTCGATGCTTCTGAACTGGCATAATGCCGACCCTGTAAACCAGAAGGAGATAGACAGGAACAATGCCGTTTACGGTATCCAGAACAATCGTAATCCCTTCATCGACAAGCCTGAATATGCTGTCCATATATGGGGCGATCCCTCCTTCACGGGAGGGGTGCCGGCACTGTCAGCCAAGCCGGTCATCTATCCCGTTCCGGCAAGGGATTATATAGATATCAGCCTCCCCTTTGAAGTTGCGGGAGAGGTTGAGGTGCGTCTAACAAATATTGCAGGCCGCGAAATACTGGCTCTTCGGGTGGAGTATGCTGAGCCGCTGAGGATCGACATTTCATCGCTCCCTGCCGGAATATACATTGTAACCCTTATAACCGGGCAGAACCGGACAGGCTCACTCCTGCCAATCGTAAAATAATTTATGCTTAACTTAGTCTTTCAAACCCTGAACCAACAACCCGCAACCCGCAACTCGAAACTCGAAACTCGCAACTCGCAACCCGCAACTCGAAACTCGCAACTCGAAACCCGCAACTTGAAACCCGTAACTCGAAACCCGCAACCAAATACCCCACCCAATGAAAATCCATATCACCATCCTTGCCTGCCTCCTGATGATTACGGCAGGCTGCAACAACGATGAAAAGAAACTTACGGAAGAGATGAAGGCTAACCTGGCAAAATTCGATGAAGTAACCCTCACCACCGACCTTGGCTGGCTGAGCGGAGAAGAGAGACAGATAATAGGAATACTCATTGACGCGGCTGCCATCATGGATGATATCTTCTGGATGCAGGCCTATGGCGATAAGCAGGAATTTCTGGCATCAGTCACTAATGAATATGCCGCCAGGTATAGCATGATACACTATGGTCCGTGGGACAGACTCAATGACAACGAGCCCTTCATACCGGGCTTCGGGGAGAAGAATCCTGCCGCGCAGTTCTACCCTGCCGACATGACTGTTGAGGAGTTTGAAGCATGGGATGATCCCGACAAGTCAAGCCTCTATACCATCATAAGGCGTGATACCGATGGCGGCCTTATGTCCATACCCTATTCTGAAGCATACCAGGAGCAGCATATCAGGGCAGCAGAGCTGATGCGCTCGGCAGCCGGTCTTGCAGCCGATGCCGGACTGAAAAAATACCTCAATATGAGGGCCGATGCATTGCTGTCGAACGACTATCAGCCCAGTGACTTTGCCTGGATGGAGATGAAGGAGTCCAACATCGATTTCGTGGTGGGTCCCATAGAAAACTACGAGGACAGGCTTTTCGGCTACAAGGCCGCTCACGAAGCATTCGTCCTGGTGAAGGATCCTGAGTGGAGCGCAAGGCTGGCAAAATACAATGCCATGCTCCCCGCATTGCAGGCAGGGCTGCCGGTGGCTCCCGAATACAAGGCCGAGATGCCGGGGACCGATGCCGACATGAACGTTTACGACGCCATATACTACGCGGGCGACTGCAACGCAGGAAGCAAAACCATTGCCATCAACCTGCCCAACGACCCTGAGATACACCTGGCCGTGGGCAGCCGGAAGCTTCAGCTCAAAAATTCAATGAAGGCCAAATTTGACAGGATACTGACTCCGATAGCTACCATGCTTATCGACGAGAGCCAGCAGAAACACATTACTTTCGATGCGTTTTTTGAAAACACAACATTCCATGAGGTGGCTCACGGTATGGGCGTCAAGAACACCATTAACGGCAAAGACCCTGCCAGGGAGGCATTGAAGGAGCAGTACTCGTCACTCGAGGAGGCCAAGGCCGATATCATGGGTCTTTACCTGGTCACCAGACTCTATGAAATGGGAGAGATCACCAGCGGAGAGGTGATGAACAACTACGTGACCTTTTTTGCCGGAATATTCAGGTCGAGCCGGTTCGGTGCAGCAAGTGCTCACGGGAAGGCTAACATGCTCTGTATGAAATATTTTGGCGATAACGGAGCCTTTGTTTACCAGGATAACGGGACCTACAGGGTTAACCTCGAGGAGATGAAGGAAGCCGTTGTCTCATTGCTCGGAAGGATACTTACCATTCAGGGCGATGGCGATTATGACGCGGCAAAGGCATGGATAGAGTCTGACGGCGTGATGACCGACAACCTCCGTAATGCCCTCGGGAGGGTCAATGCGGTTGGTATTCCAGTCGATATTGTTTTCAAACAGGGTAGGGAAGTGCTCGGGCTGAACTGAGAAGTACAAGTCTTTCCGGTAGGTGCAACCCCCGGATCTGATGTTCGTATTCAATATATTCAGGAGAAAAAATGAAGCTAAGGTTTATCGGTATCGGCAGTATTGCGGGTGCAATTCTGCTGACAGTAGTCCTTTCCGTATCGGCATGCGGAAGGGGTCCTTCGGAACAAACAAAGATGCCGCAGTTGCAGTATACGGTCTCAATGCCCGATCCTGCAGACCATCTGTTCCGCATCGATCTGCGGTGCAGCGGCTGGGATGGCGACACCGTCGATTTCCGCATGCCTGCATGGATGCCCGGCTACTACCAGCTGATGCACTATGCACGTAGTGTGCTTGACTTTACGGCTTCCGACAGCAGGGGGAAGGCTCTCGGGGTTATCAAGCCTGAGGAGAACCACTGGAGGATCGCCGTGCCCCGTGGTAAGCCTTTCATGTTGAGCTATAATGTGAAGGCCGACCGCAGGTTTGTGGCAAACAACTATCTCGATACCACCCGGGCTTACCTGGTTCCCGCCGCAACATTCCTCTTTATTGAAGGGCAGATCAATGTTCCCGTATCGGTGAAGGTCATCCTGAAGGAGGGGTGGACAGACATTGCCACCGGACTGAAATCCGTACCCGGCAGAGTGAACGAATTTACGGCCCCCGATTTCAACATGCTCTACGATTGTCCCCTGCTTATGGGAAACCTTGAGGAGCTTCCCTCTTTCAGGATAAACGATATTGAGCACCGGTTCATAGCTTTCAATCCCGGAGCGTTCGACAGGGAAAGATTCATGGCAGCCCTCAGTAGGGTTGTGCAGGCGGCAGTTGATATTGTCGGTTACATACCATATGACCTTTACACCTTCATTGGTATCGGTCCGGGCAACGGAGGAATAGAACACCTTAACAACACGACCGTAAGCTTCAACGGCAACGGCCTCGACAACGATGCGGCGCTGACCAGGACGATGAGCTTCCTGGCCCATGAGTATTTTCACAACTATAATGTCAAGCGCATAAGACCCTTCGAACTGGGCCCCTTCGACTATACACGGGAAAACCGGACGAACCTCCTGTGGGTAAGCGAGGGGCTTTCTGTTTATTATCAGCATATGATCGTTATGAGGGCGGGACTGAGCAGCGGGGAGGATTTCCTGGCGAGCCTGGCAAGGAACATAAGGGCATACGAGAATTCTGCAGGACGCGATTACCAGTCGCTGGTGCAGGCAAGCTACAGCACCTGGAGCGAAGGGCCATTCGGGAACCAGGGCCCTGACGCTGGAAAGTCGATATCAGTTTACGACAAGGGCCCAATAATAGGAATGATACTCGACCTCACCATACGCGATGCAACCAATAACAGGAAATCGCTCGATGATGTCATGCAATATCTTTACCGCGAGTACTACAAAGTCAGGCAGAGGGGCTTTACCGATGCTGAATTCAGGGAGGCCTGCGAGATTGTGGCCGGCATACCCCTTGCACCCGAGTTTGAATATGTCTGCAACACGGGCGACATCGATTATAACCATTACCTTAACATGGCTGGTTACAGGCTCGTTGAGACCAGGTCGGAGAGGGGCACCCGTGAGTTTACTGTCAGCAGTCTTGAAACTGTTACGCCAATTCAGGAAACCCTCCGCGCAGGATGGCTTAACCAATAAATATTATGGATCAACTCAGACTCTTCATCATGGCAATATTGATGCTTTCGCTGGCTGCCTCATGCAGTAACCACAAGCCGGAGGCAGAACTCCTGTTTACGGATGCCGATATATGGACAGGCAATCCACGTCAACCTTCGGCTGAGGCCATGGCGGTCAGCGGCGACACAATAATTGCTGTAGGCAGCAACAGAGAAATCCTGAAATACATGGGGGCCGCAACTAAAATAACCAGCCTTGAGGGCAAATTCGTGGTGCCGGGTTTCATTGACTCACACATACATTTTTACCAGGGAGGTGTGAACCTCACCTCGGTACAGCTGAGGGAGGCCGCCACACCCGAGGCGTTTATCTCAGCTATTGCCGGTTATGCGGCAACGCTGGAACCGGGAGCCTGGATCGTTGGTGGCGACTGGGACGGCAAAGGGTGGCCAACGCTTCCCTCAAGGGAATGGATCGACGAAGTAACACCCCATAACCCGGTATTTGTTACACGGCTCGACGGACACATGGGCCTGGCTAACAGCCTGGCAATGAAGCTGGCGGGTGTTGACAGGAGAACAGAAGATGTCCCGGGCGGAGCTATTGTCAGGAACAGTGCCGGCGAACCAACGGGCATATTCAGGGATAACGCCATGGACCTTATCACAGGTCATATCCCTGAACCATCAGGCGAACAGGTGGAGAAAACCCTCCTTGTGGCGATGGATTACCTCGCATCTAACGGCATTACTTCGGTTCACGGCGTTGATGCCGGCGACTATGCCGATGCAATAGCCCGGCTCAGGGAGAGAGGAGAGCTCATTACCCGGGTCTATGCCATGACACCCGTTAGCAGGTGGGAAAGCCTTAGGGAGAGGATGGAAAAGGAGGGTGCCGGCGACAAGTGGCTTAAGTACGGCGCGGTGAAGGGATTCGTTGACGGATCGCTGGGCTCGCACACAGCAGCCTTCTTTGAGCCCTATACCGACCTGCCCACCGACACAGGATTCTTTGTCAACAGTGAGGAGGATCTCTACAGGTGGATATCAGCTGCTGACAGGGCCGGTTTCCAGGTTGTCATACATGCTATCGGCGACAGGGCCAATAACTTTCTGCTGAACCTTTACGAGAGGGTGGCAGCTGAAAATGGTCCGCGCGACAGGAGGTTCCGCATTGAACATGCCCAACACTTGCTTCCTTCTGATATTGAGAGATTTGCCGGACTTGGAGTCATTGCCTCCATGCAGCCCTACCATGCCATCGATGATGGCAGATGGGCCGTTGAGGTTATCGGCCAGGAGCGTATCAGAACGACCTACGCCTTCAGATCACTGATCGACGCCGGGGCAGTTGTGGCATTCGGCAGCGACTGGTTCGTTGCACCTCCCACGCCCATCGAGGGTATTTACGCCGCCGCGACCAGGAGAACATTCGACGGGAAAAATCCGGAAGGGTGGGTTCCTGAGCAGAAAATAACCGTCGAGCAGGCCCTGAAGGCCTATACCCTGAACGCAGCCTATGCATCCTTTGACGAGAAGATAAAGGGAACTCTCGAAGCCGGTAAGCTGGCCGATTTCACGGTTCTCGGCGACAACATCCTCAAGACAGACCCGCAGAAGATATGGGATACAAAGGTACTGATGACCTTCGTCGGCGGAAAAATGGTTTATCCGAAGCAATAGACTGAACCACTGCAGCACACTAATTACCTTTCAGCCTGATCAGCCTTAATGGCTCTGAAGACCCTGCGACTGCCATCTGGTTCAATAATTACTATGAAGTAGACTCCGTTGCTCCAGGAGCTTGTGTCCCAGGAAAGAATCAATTCTTCCGATTGTAATGCCGGTACTGTTTGTCTTTCCATTAAACGGCCCGTTGCATCAAGAAGTCTTACAGTTGCATTTCCCCGGCCGGCTATTCTGACTCTGAGTTCGAGTCTTTCTGAAAAAGGATTGATGATTATGGAGGATGCTTCCTGTATCAATATCTCTCCCGCTTCAGTAACCGGTTTGCAGCCGCACTCCGATTCTGACCACGACTGCCCCTCAGGACAGGGGGGAGGATGTACTGCCTGACAGAGAATAACATCATAGGTGTAATTCTTCAATGTCCCTCCAACATTAACATTATTGATGCTGACGGTATACTTAACATCGTATTGACTGGTTTTTACAATACCTGTGGGCGACCAAACAATCGTGTTATCTCCGTATCCGTTTACGACTGGATGTACTGTAATAGTGATAGGACTTCCTGCTTCATCGTACATTGAAACAGTTGCGGCGGAGAACCCTGCCCCGCTGAGGCTGAACGACCAGTAATTTGACGATGGAACAAGCGGCGCGGGGAAGAAGCCGGCGGAAGGGAACGTAACCGGCCTTACATCGGTGGGACCAAGGTCCCCTATAACCCATAAGGCATCTGATTTGGATGTTGAACCATGTCCAAAGAGGGTTGCCCTGCTATACAAAATTTGTCTTCTGTGACCTACGTAGTTTAACCCGTTGTCGATCATATATAAATTAATGGCATCAGATGAGTGCTTGCCAAGAGCCAGGATCGATTTGCCTGCAGCTTCTGCACCTGCTGCGGTATAACATAACCATGATTCATCAGGGGAGTGTGTCAAGGTATTATTGGCTCCCATGATTAGTGCAGCCTCCTGACACTTAATGTTAAGAACAGCATCAAATGCAACATCAGTTGCCAGGCCCGACAACCTCCTGAAGTAATTAATCCTTGCAAGAGTGTTAGTCTGTGCGAGGGTTGAAATTGTCCCGGCAACGCAGTCGTTGAAATTACCGGTCCAATCCAGCTGGGTCAGTGTAACGGCGCTCTGAAGGTAAATGTTGTTGTAGTCATTTACTACCTGTTCCCGTGTACATTGGGCATTCCCCGGTTTACTGAACAGAATCAGGCACAACAGCAGATAATATGTTCGGTTCCTCATTGTGTGTTGGGTTAGGTCGTATCTTCATATTAATTTTTGCAGTCTGATGCAGTCAGGGCCTCATTAATGCACTGATTAATAACTGAATCTATACGAAGATATGCATTATTTAATATTTGAACAGTTGCATTCGGAAGATTTTATCTTCAAGGAGGGGAAACATATTCACTTAATTCTTCTTTCACCTGACAGGGATGCAATGTGACAATCATATACTGCCGAAGACAGGGTGCAATTGCCCCTGGTGATTTCCTCCGGCCATTAATTTGAGTTGGCGACTAATATAAAATACTATATTTGATTATAAAAAAAATCACGGAAATGAAAAGAATACAATCACTTCTCCTTGTTGCCCTGCTGGCACTCTTTGCTGCCGGCTGCGGTTCACCGTCATCAGATAAAGCGCTGACGGTAATACTCACCGAACCTACGGTCGGTAACCTGAACACTATACGGTTTCTTACCGAAAGAAAGATCTTTGATGTTCCCGAAAACACGAAGTATATCTGTGTGTATCACCCTTCCCAGAGATCAAGGTTTGACAGGACGGAGAGATATATTACGGAAAACGACCTGTCAGATTTTATACTGCAGAGGGTAGAGGGTGAACTGAATGAAGAGAACCTGTTCGTTGTGAACGGCTGTACCGATACTTTCAGGGAACTCTTCAGCCAGTCTGATGGCATCATTTTCTTCGGGGGCCCCGACATACCCCCTTCAGTGTTCGGTGAGGAAAATACCCTCTCCGTTGTCACCGATTCGGGGAGACACTATTTTGAGCTTTCCTTCCTTTTCCACCTCCTCGGAAGCTCACGCAACAGCGACTTTGTGCCTTTGCTCGAAGAAAAGCCCGACTATCTTGTCACAGGCTTCTGCCTTGGCATGCAGACCATGAACATCGCCACGGGAGGATCATTGTACCAGGATATTCCTGCCGATATATATGGGATCACCACGCCTGAGGAGAAGGTTGCCATGGGGCAGGAGAACCTGCATCGCAATTACTGGCAGCGTATAACGAGGGATTCCCTGTTCATGAGCAACAGTTTCCACTCCATACAGTTCACTGATCATTCCTTTTTCGGCAAAACCATCAGCCTGTCCAAAGATTTGAGACCTCTCATCTACAGCAGCCACCATCAGTCGGTAAAGGCTATCGGAAAGGGATTTGAAGTTACTGCCCTGTCATCCGACGGAAAGGTCATTGAGGGAATAGCACACAGCACCTACCCCAATGTCTTTGCCGTGCAGTTCCACCCCGAGGTAACCTCGTTGTATGAGGACAGGGCAGTCCGCAGATTCGCCCCTACGGATAAGCCCAGGACATACCACCAGATAATAGAAGGTGAGAGCCTGGAGTTCCATTTAGCCTATTGGAAGCATATCTCGGAGTCGCTGAAAGACTCGGGTAAAAAAGGCCGTCGTTAATCACGGAATAATTATTTGTCTGGTCTCCATGTCAGGAGAAAAGACATTTCTGAAGATTGTAAATAAAATTGCTTCGGATATTATATTGGTTTAACTTTGATATTGCCCTGGGTTAAAAGTTTTATCCTGCAAGGCAATATAGTTAAAGTTATTAACCAAGATATCCATGAAAATCGCAGTCTCAGATCCCGGTCTCTGGTTCGCTGCATTTTATGTTCTGGCCTTCCTGGTAACATTGGCTGCAGTAGTGATATTTTCGGTCAGGCGTAGAATAGAGCTGTGGCCCGTTCTTATCATGCTGACGATAATGTCGATGATGACAGTCCTCGGCTCGAGACTGTTTACCATCCCATTTTCTGAATGGGGGCGATTGATTATTACAGGATCCTTTGACGGGTATTCCGGCAGATCTGCCATAGGCGGATTGTTATTCGGCCTTGCCGGATTTGTTTTTTCCATAAGGTTCCTGCGCATCGGGATGCCTGTTGTCAATCTGTTTGCATGGCTGACCCCGATAGGCTTTGGTATTCAGAAAATTGGCTGCTTTCTCAATGGCTGCTGCTACGGAGAGATAACCTCCCTGCCGTGGGGGGTGCGATATTCAACGGGCGCCAATGCCCATTTCTCCCAGTGGTCAGAAGGGATCATCGCGAATGATGCAGCC
>JAVEWX010000169.1:0-5769 GCA_034004335.1 Bacteroidales bacterium
CTTTCATCATGTCCTGGGCCCACATGGCCGGGACCATAAAAAGAAAGAGAAATTTTAACAGGGTACCAATACAGTTACGTTTTTTCATAAGAAGGTAATTTAAATTTTCAGTCATTAAAGGCGCATCATTTACTTATCCTGACCTGTAATCGCTCAACAGGATGAGAGTATTTAAATGTAATAATTACACTAAATTAAGGAATTATTTATCACCACTTGTTTGCACCGGCATGAATCAGAATCCATTTAATAAATGTTAACATTAAGCCTGACAATCGGTTATGAAATAAAAAAATATGATATGCAACATAGGGTGTATCGAGTGTATTTTATACATTTATTAACCTGAAATGTTGCCAACCAAATGTACCTGTAATGAAAAGATTATTCTCTCCTTCCCTTCTGCCCTTACTGGCTGCAGTTATCCTGTTCCATGGGTGTGAAAATAAAGTCAATGAAACAGGGAACTACAGCAGCCTTACCAGTGAAGTAAGAATGCTGAACGGGGTACCTGCCCTTTATGTAAACGGGGAGCTGACCGGTCAGACCCTGGCGGCTCCCTACAGACCTGATGAAACCTATTACCGGGATTTTCTGGATGCAGGAATAAGAATTTTTGATATCTACCTCAGATTTGACTGGACCGGTCCGGAAGAGTATGACTTTTCAAAGATCGACGAGAAGCTCGACTCTTATCTTGCCATAGAGCCCGGGGCGCTTTTCCTTCCCCGCATATTACTGACACCCGGTGCATGGTGGTGCGAGATGTATCCTGACGACATAACCATGCGTGATGATGGCAGTCCGGCCGGGATGTTTGGTGCACCCTGTCATCCCTCTCTGGCTTCAGAAAAATACAGGGAGCTTTCATACAAGGCCATGGTTGCCTTTATTGATCATGTGGAGGGGAAATACGGAGACAATATCCTGGGTTACCAGCCCGGAAACGGGTTTGGAGGAGAATGGCTGATGTTCAATTCATTCTGGGAGGCAAGACCGGACCGGCCGGCGCCAGACAAATTCGGCGTTGAAGATTACAGTCCGGTTGCCCGGGCTGCTTTCAGGGAATGGCTCAGGGAGAAATACCACTCAAACAGGAAGTTGCGTGAAGCATGGAAGGATGAGAACGTGACCTTTGAAACTGCAGATCCTCCTGGAGAAGTTGAGAGATACAGTTCGAATCACGGTATCTTTTTTGACCCTGAACAGGGAATGAGAGTACCCGATTATTTTTCATTTTTCAATGACATGACCGCTGATGTGCTGCTTGAAAATTGCAGATGGGTGAAAGAGCTGACCGGAAGGAGAAAGATTGTCGGTGTATTTTACGGTTATCTCTGGTGCAATTTCCCTAACCTGAGTGTCAATCACACCGGGCATCTTGGTCTGCAGAGGGTTTTTGACTCAAAGGACATCGACTTCCTTGCAAGCCCGTACACCTATGATAACAAACAGATCGGCGGACCCAATAATTCGCAGACCCTTCCTGAGAATGCACTCATGCATGGAAAACTGTACCTGAATGAAGTGGATACGGAGACACACCTGCACCAGAGACAGTGGCGATGGGGAAACTGCCTTAACAACCCTGTGAACATGAATGAGACCAAGGGTTTAATGGTAAGAGATTACGCCTATTCGATGACAAAAGGTTTTGGATTATGGTGGACTGACCTTCACGGTGCCAACTTCCAGGATTCTTCAATAATTGCACTTATGAGGCAGCTCAAAGAGATAGATGATTCATACCTGGAGGCTGACAAGGGTTCAGTTGCTGATATCGCAGTCATTCTTGACGAGGAGAGCTTCAAGTATTTCGGTGACGGGGAGCCGTTATTCAATGCTCTTCTGACAGCCCAGAAGCAGTGGGAACTTGGATTTATCGGGGCACCCTGGGAACCATACCTGTTAACCGAAATTGGCAACCCTGCAATGAGAGATTTCAAGGTTTACCTGTTCCTGAATACCTTCAGGGTAACTCCCGGTCAGAAAAAAGCCATACATGAGAAGCTGTCGCGGAACGGAGCAACAGCAGTTTGGGTTTATGCACCCGGATATATCGGAAAAGACAAACTCTCGACCCAATTTATGTCTGAACTTACAGGGATTAAGCTCGAAGAGGATAGTTCAGCAGGGGAACTGAGGGTGGAGATTACCGGACCGGATCATCCATTTACCTCAACCCTTGATGAAGGAACAGTTTATGGCAGTGATGTTGACCGTGAGAATATTATAAGGTGGTATGATCACCAGGTTTATATGAAGGATCCCCGTGATCCAAAACTTGAGCGCGATCTTCCTGGCTTCAGTTTCTCACCGCGGTTCTATGCCAATGACAACGAGGCCGAGGTGCTGGGAGTTCTTGCAGGAGTTGAGAAACCCGGCCTTGTAGTAAAGAAACAGCCTGGGGGCTGGACTTCTGTATATTCCTCCGCCCCGATACTTCCTTCAGAACTGATCAGGAATATCATCAGGGAGTCTGGCGGACATATATACCTGAACCACAACGATGTAGTATATGCAAACAACAGTTCGGTCGGGGTATATTCGCCCGAAGGAGGAATGAGGACCATAAACCTCCCTGAAATGAAAAAGGTTACCGACATGTTGACAGGAAAGGTGCTGGCCGATGGAGCATATGAATTTCCCGTCACCTTTAAAAAGAATGAATCAAAGTTGTTCCTGCTTGAGGATCCTTCCGGTTTTGTACCTACAGATACACTTGAAAGCCTTTACAGCAACAGTGAAAGTGACCTGTCAGCAGATCCTTCCGCTCTTTTCTGGAGCGAGGCCAGCCCGGTGATACTCGACCGCAATATACTTGGTGGTCCCGAGGCTGACCTGGTTTCGGAAGCCAGGTCACGGTGGACAGATAATAATCTTTACTTTATCTTTTCAGGTCCCTTTGACTTCCAGGTTCTTAAACCAGACCCTGATACTGAAAAGGAGACTTTCAGGTTATGGCAGTGGGACGACTTTGAACTTTATATAGGAGCTGATTTTGACAGTATAAACCTGTACCGTGAGTTTGAGGTATCGCCCCAGGGGGAATTTCTTGATCTGAACATCAACTCGAAGATCCCTATGGCCGGTCACAACGATGAACGGTTCTGGGATTCAGGCTTCAGGGTAAAATCGCGTACCGACAGGGAGAACAAGATATGGTACACTGAGATGTGTATCCCGGTCAGCTCATTCGACAAACGGGTTCCGGCCGAAGGCAATGCCTACCGGGTTAATATATACCGGTTACAGGGGCCCCAGGATGACAGGGACTTTCTTGCATGGCGTCCGACGGGTTACTGGAACCCGCATCATCCCGAGGTGTTCGGTACAATGATTTTAAGGAAAAGGTAGCAACTATATTTCTTCACCTGGTGCGTAGACCTGCCATTCAATTATACCGGTCTCGTACCAGGTCATATCATCAGGCATGTAGTTCCCGTCGGGCGGACCCAGTTCACCTTTTTTGAAGGTCTGCCCCTGCAGCTTGATTTTCATTCGGATGGCTGAGGTGGTAACAGGTTCAAAATTTACCCTGTTAAACATGTCCTTTTCAACCCCAAATGAATCAGTGGTGCTGACAGCTGTCCACACCCCGTTCTCAAGATAAAAAAGTTCCCATGATGCAGGTGACAGGCATGCCTGACGGTCATCTTTCCAGTAAACCTCTGTTGATGCAAGCGTTGTCGGCGTATCGAAACTGTACTGAACCCAGGCTTCGTCTCCTTCGGCAGGGCGCAGGGCGAAATAGGTAGAGGAACCATCGAAGGAACCAACCGGCTTCACCTCGTCATAAAGAACAGGAAAGCCCGCACTTCCAGAGTGTGATGAGGGGTAAAAGCGTTCAGCAATTGAAGGGACATCGCCACCGGGATAATTATCTGCAAGAGCGCCTTCACCACAGGAAGAAGAGACTGTTGCCCCTGAAGCAATTGAGGGGTCAGGTTCAATCCTTGCTTTTTCAGGTTCAGTTGTTATCCATACAGCCATCTCCCCGTCGCCGCGATGAGCCCACGCAAAATAAGGAACAGCCGTAAGTGAAATCTCTGAAACGCTGATACCATTTGAAGTCTTATCACGGGATGCTTTACCCGCTTGTCCCGTCAGTGTTACCACTCCTCCAACCAGGTCCGGCTGCATTGCGGGAGTCAGGGTTAGACCGGGCTTTATCACTATGTCAGAAACTGATCCGCCATTATCAATCCCCTCGGCACAGTACACAAGTGGTCCGCGTTCAATAGCCACATAACCGACATCCTCCTTCACCATCGGGTTTGCTGCCACAAGCCGTGACTCAACCGGGAACAATAGCTCAACCACGTCTCCAGCCTTCCATTCACGGTTAATACTGATGTACCCGTTGATATTTCGGGCCTTTACGTCCTCCCCATTGACAAGCACTTTGGTCTCACCCTTTAGCTTTGACATATAGCGATACAGGTCTCCGGGCATGGGACTGTCACCGGTCCATCCCGGGATTCTTGGCATCAGTGTGAAGCGGGTTGGAGAATCCGGATTTACTGTCAGCTTCACGGTACCTTCCCATGGAAACCCTGATTCCTGGGTCACCGCAATCATGTTGCCGTTAATTTTTGTATCCAGTTTGCTGCTTATATAGAGATTCACATAAACATCAGAGCCTGATGTGGCATAGATATATTTGCCAAGTGATGCAAAGAGGCGCGCCACATTGGGAGGGCAGCAGTTGGGGCCAAACCACTCATGTCTTTCCACCCCGCCGAAGCTCCTGAGTGGGTTCTGGTAGAAGAACTTTGAGCCGTCAAGAGAAACACCGGGTAAAATGCCATTATAGAGAAGTCTTTCCATCATGTCGGCATATTTTGCATCACGATGAAGGCTGAACATGTTGAAATTCCAGAAAAAGCTTCCGATTGAAGCACAGGTTTCGTTCCAGCAACTCAGGTTAGGAAGTTCATAAGCCTCTCCAAAATCCTCATGGTCACGATAGGTCCCGATATGGCCTGTGAGGAAGGTTTTGGTATAGGTTGCATCTTCCCAGAGCCGGTCAGAGGCCTTGATATAATCAGTGTTATGGGTCAAAGCGGCGAGTTCGGCAAGGGGTGTGTACAGGTAAGTTCCCCGCACTGCATGGCCGACCACTTCAGGTTGGTCAATCACGGGCAAATGATCCTGGGCATACTCCCCGTAAAGCTCCCGCCCGTTATTTGAATGACCACGTTCATCAAGAAAGAACCTTGCCATATCCAGGTATTTCTGGTCACCCGTAAAATGGTACAGTTTCAGCAGGCCTATCTTGACCTCCTCATGCTGAGAAATATCACGACGTTTATCAGGACCGAAATTTTCACAGATATCATCGGCCAGCATAATAGCAGCGTCAAGGATCTTCCTGTCGCCTGTAGCCTGGAAGTATGGTATGGCTGCCTCCATGGTATGGCCGCCGAAATACATCTCACCGTTCAGAAGATCCTTCCATTTGCGGGGATGGCCATCCGGCAGGACATATGCCAGCAGCCTCTCTATCCCCCTGTCTGCCAGCTGCCTGAGTAGGGTATCATTCTCAGTAAGGAGGATATATCCGGCAGCTTCAATTACCTTGGGATCAGGGAAATGGCCTTCAGCTTCCCATGTCTCGAACATCTTTATCACTGATACCCTGTGGTTGTTATCGATTCGTTGGTTCCAAAACTGATCTGTTATCGCTACTGAGGTAATATCTGGTTGATTTACAGGTGAATAAATCTCATCTCCCGGTCTTTTGCCGGTGCATGCGGCCAGGAGGGC
>JAVEWX010000170.1:0-5746 GCA_034004335.1 Bacteroidales bacterium
GTGCTCTTCCGATCTGGGTATAATGAAATTAATATTTGAATATGATATTCCTTCGCTGGAGGGCGAAAAGATAGCAGGTCTGTCGACAGTATATACGGTATACGGGATGGGCGACATTATTGTGTCAACCAGCTTTAACAAGGTCTCGGAACGGATTCCGGAGATCCCGCGAATGGGTATGCAGATGCAGCTTCCGGTCGAATATCATAATCTTACCTGGTATGGACGGGGACCGCATGAAAACTATAATGACAGGTACACCGCGGCTGAGGTGGGGCTATACGAAAGCAGCGTAGCCGATCAGTATGTACCCTATATAAGACCACAGGAAAACGGCTACAAGACTGAAACCAGGTGGCTGACGCTGACAGATGATGAAGGCAACGGACTTCTTGTCACTGGCCGGCCGCTCATCTCCTTTGCCGCACTCCACCTCCTGCACGACGACTTTGAATCGCCCGGCAAACTCTCGGGATACAGGAGGGATGCCAAGAGTGCAAATGTACATACGAGCGACATATCTCCCCGCGACCTTGTCAAGCTTAACATTGACCTTGGCCAGATGGGAGTGGGAGGTGACAACTCGTGGGGTGCCATGACACACCCGCAGTACCGCTTTACGGAACAGAAATACAGCTATTCCTTCAGGCTGAGACCCATCGGGGGCGATGACGATGTCATCAGGCTGGCAAGGCAGGTATTCTGAATGAAATAATATCCGGCAGGTCTGTCGCAGGTTACTGTGACAGACCTGCTGTTGCATCTCAGGCTTTCCGGTTCAGTATTAACCTGTCATAGGCAAGTATGAGAAGAGCAGCCGTAAGTGCCAGCCCTCCATAGATCACCCATACATTCTGGGGATTATATGTGTTCCAGAGAAAGGATGTCAGCTGTGATGGATCCATACCCAGAAGTTCTCCCGCTTTTTCAACATACATTCCCTGTGTAAAGGTATCTGACACTTCGGGTATTGATAATCCCCTTTCTGCCACTGCCTGCCTGAGGAGGTAATACTTGTCGGCCATAACCTCATAGGGTCTCCCCGACACCCATCCGGCAGCATAGTGTCCCACCGCATAGGGCAGGAATGAAGATCCCATGTAGAGGGCTTTCTTGTCGAGAGGGGCAATCCTGCCGATGTACTCGGTATATTTAGGTGAGGAGGCCATTTCTCCAATGCTGAATACCAGGATGCCTGCCAGGATGATGTAGGGGTTCCTGGTTATGAACATGAATACCAGCCCGATAGCCAGGATGACCGTCCCGGTCATTATGCTGGTCAGGGGTTTCAGCCTCATGCTCAGTGAGGAGATGTAGAGTTGAAGCACGATGATAAAGAAGGCGTCCATGCTAACAACCGTGACTGCGGTTATGGTTCCCGCCCTGAGACCCAGGAGGGCCGACAGCCTGTCGAGGTCGACCCAGTGCTCCATGAAAACGGGGAAAGAATAATAAAGCTGGTTGAATGCCGTCCAGAAGACTGACATAATGAGCAGGAAGAGTACATATTTGAAGTCGGAGAGGGTGATCCAGATATTTCTGAATGCCGTGCCGACACTCTTCCAGAGGGTTTCCGTTGAAGGCTCCCTGCCGGGTTCCCTGAAGAAGAAGAAGACGAAGATATAGTTGATGGCTATGGTGATGATCGACATAAGGAACACCCAGTTCCAGTTGACTTTATAGAGAAAACCTGCGATGAAGGGACCTATGAAACCTCCAATATTAACCATCATATAGAATATTCCGAAGCCCACCGATGATGTTTCGCTGTCGGTTGTCTTGGCTATCATTCCTGATATCACGGGTTTGAAGAGGGCTCCGGCCACGGCAAGGAATATGTACGATGCGAATACCAGCTCGAAGGTGTTGAAGTTGCCGACCATAAAATAGCCGGCAATATACATTGTGAATGAGAGTACCAATATCTTCCTGAAGCCCAGGCGGTCGGCCAGTGCCCCGGTAATAAGCGGGAGGAAGTAGAGGAGCATCGTGCCCGTACCCATTATAATCCCTTTCTGCGCCTGGGTAAAACCCAGTGCCCCGGTATCCTTCGAAAGGGTGAGATAGAGTGCAAATGCGTTGTAGAAACCATACCAGGCCCATCTCTCAAAGAGCTCCATGATGTTTGAGACCCAGAATGACCGCGGGAATTTTTTCAGTACAAGTGCCAGTTTGCTCATAATTCTGGTTTTATTGATTCGTAATTGGCTTTATCTCTTCGTAAAAATATGCAATCTTTTTATCGGCATCATCCCAGGTAAGTAATCTCCTGGCCCTGTTTGACCAGTAGAATGCTGCCATTGCCACATCGCCGGCACACATTGTGGTATGCGCCATAAGGGCTAGTGCAAGGCTCCATTTCCACTGGGGTGGCAGGAATAATATTGCTGCTAGGAAGGCTGATGATATCACAATCATCGGGGAGAGAGCAATCGTCAGGAATCGTCCGGAACCAACGACATGCCTGTGGGCAGTAACATATATCATGAAATTTCTCAGGTCGGCGCCTATCCTTATATCCCTTCCGCCGAGGAGGCTGAAGACCAGGATGTGAATGCCCTCATGAACTGGTATCAGGAGCAGTGGAACCGCAACCAGCCCGGCAAGGGTGTATGGAAGAACACGTGCGATGGTCCATCCGTCGCCGAGTGCCGAGCGTAAAATAAGCGCCCATGCCAGTGCCGCAGCGGTAACGATGTAAAACGACACAATGACCGGGTTGAGCTTACTGAGCTGACCGATAACAAAATCGGCCACCGATCCGTATTCAAGACTCATAATCAACCGGTACCGGTTTCCGCTCTCTATTTCACCTGGTGTCGGCATATCCATACTATCATCCGTTTCGGGGAAGACAAATGTAATGATGGCAGACCGTTTTATCAACACCCGCAGAGGAAGGGTTGCCTTTTGGCACGTTTTTGGTTTGAGAATTTTCATTTGACTGAGGTTAAGCTTAATTTTGCTTTGTGGCCAGGATATATTTCATATTGATTGTCACCCTGCTGACGGCTTTCAGGCTGACGGGACAGGATACCAACTGGATCAAGCAGGATACCATTGGCAGGTATCATCTCCTTCAGATGGTTACTCGAAACGGACAGTCGCTGCCCGAGATAGGCCTCGAGGATGTGGTTGTTGTAGGACGGAGGTCGCTGGGTGACAGGTACCAGGCCTGGCGCTACGACCGGCTTGTCTACAATGTAAAGAGGGTTTATCCCTACTCCGTGATTGTCAGGGAAAAATTTACCGAGGTAAATCATCAGCTGGGGACAATTGAAGATGAAAAGGAGAGGAAACAATACCTGAAACAGCTTGAAAAAGAGCTCTTCAGGGAATATGAGGATGACCTGAAGAAGATGACCATCACGCAGGGCCGCATTCTGATCAAGCTTATTGACAGGGAGACAAGCAATACCTCCTATGACCTGATAAGGCAATATCGAAGTGCCGTTACGGCTACCTTCTGGCAGGGGGTCGCACGGTTATTCGGCTCCAACCTCAAGGATCGCTATCACCCTGATGGAGACGACCTTATCATAGAGTTCATAATCTGGGAGATCGAATCGGGGCGGCTCTGAAACAGCAGATGTCAGGTATCAGGTATCAGGTATCAGGTATCAGAAATCCGAAATCATTCTAATGAGTTCTTTGACGAGCATATCGGCCCCTTCGGCTATATCGGCTATCGTTGCGTCATTCATGTAACAGGGAGTGGTGACAATCCTGTTTTTTTTATCCGTGACCACCTGTCTGTTTGCGGTGGTTCTGTTCCTGCCGCCCAGGCTGGCGACTTCCGCATCATACTTATCGTCGCTGCCGAGAGTTATCTCGGCCCCGGGTATGAGTGCGGCAATCATAACAGGTGATATGCAGAGGGCTCCTATCGGTTTGCCTGCGGCATGGGTCTCCAGTACCGCTCTGCCAACAACCTTGTCAATACGCATATCGGTGCCGTCGACGGCATAGGAACAAAGGTTCTTTGCCACACCGAATCCACCGGGAAAGATCAGACCCTCAAAGTCAGCCTGTTTGTACTCTGAGAGAGCCCTTATCCGGCCACGGGCAATCCGGGCGGCTTCCACAAGCACATTTCTCGACTCATCCATCACCTCGCCTGTAAGGTGATTGATAACATGTAACTGCTTTATGTTGGGAGCGAAGATCTCATATTCGCCTCCGTTTCTGTCGATGGCAAGCATTGTCATGGTTGCCTCATGTATCTCGGCGCCATCATATACGCCGCATCCTGCAAGTACAACTGCAAACTTCATAACTTCATTATTTATGCCGGTGATGAAAATAGTCTATTTTTGTCAAAAAGGCAAGCCTGCAGATGGGCAACAGAGGTATAAGTGAAGTAATCACCATGCGGACCTTCATAGCATTCGATATCTATCCTGATGAGAGGATGCGTGGGGTAATAAGTGATGTGAAGGATTATCTGAAGGGAGAGCCGGTGCGCTGGGTGCGCATGGATCCCCTTCATGTAACGCTGGCCTTCCTCGGAGATACCTCCAGGGAGTCTGCTGACCTGGTTTGTAGCCTTCTCGATGACAGATTAAAGGGTTTCGGAGAATTCGATGTGACCATCAGGGCAACCGGCTATTTTGGCAGGGCTCGTGCTCCGAAGGTAATATGGGCAGGCATAGATCCCGATGAGAGGCTGTTGTCGCTCCACCAGACTATTCACAGGTTATTGGAGGATGCAGGGATAAAACCCGACAGCAAACCTTTCCGGCCGCATGTCACACTTGGCAGGATAAGGAATCTATCTGCTTCCACGAGGCTTGAATCCCTGCCCGGGAGCACAGGCGGGAAAATCCTCATGACTTCACCGGTAAGGGAGATTGTTTTCTACAGGAGCATCCTAAACGAGCAGGGGCCCATCTATGAACCGCTGTTTGTTGCCGGACTGGACGGCTGACTATTCCTTCCTTCCCCTCAGAAGCAGTACGATGGTATGCCACATGATTTTTGCATCGAGGGCCAGTGAGGCCTTTCTGACATATTCCAACTCATACCCGAGTCGCTCCGTCATCTCTTCGAGGTCGGAGGCATAGCCGAAGGCAACCTGTCCGAGGCAGGTTATTCCGGGCCGGACTGTCAGCAAAAGATCTGTCTCGGGGTTCTTCTCCCGGAGCAGTTCGACATAGTGTCTTCTTTCCGGCCGGGGACCAACGATTGACATCTCTCCTGCAAGGACATTGAGGAAGTTGGGTATTTCGTCTATCTTGTGCCGACGCATGAACCGGCCTATGCCTGTTACCCTGGAGTCGTCGGGGTTTGATAGCATCGGACCATCGGGCTCGGCATTCTCAACCATGGTTCTGAATTTGAGCAGTGTGAATGGCCGGCCATGCAACCCCAGTCTCTCCTGGCGAAAAAGTATGGGGCCCTTCCCCGAAACCTTTATCAGTACTGCGAGAACAAGTGAGAGTGGGAGGCATATAACAAGTGTTATCAGCGACAACACTATGTCAGTTAACCTCTTTAAAACAGATTGCCATCCTGATAATCTCATATTCTTACTGTTTCCGGATTACTGCCGGCAGATACCGGAGATACTGCCTGTTTTGCTTTTAGTCTTATTATGATTTGTTAGACAATCTTTACCTCAACCCAGAGGGGTCTTTGGAAAGGCCAAAGATATTGAAAAAAAACAACAGGAATCCGGTATTGTCAGTGTTGGGCAAGAAATCCTGCCTTTTTTCCTATTTTTGCGATGTTTTAAAAGACGGGAAGG
>JAVEWX010000024.1:0-26881 GCA_034004335.1 Bacteroidales bacterium
CGCTCTTTCCTATCATTTCTGCAAGGTTTTTCCCGAATTTACCCAAAACCTTGCAAATTGACAAATTATGTTTTCAACATATATTGTTAATTATCAACATTATAGGCTGTTTTTAAGGGTCGACTAAGTAATAACCTAATGAATACCCCACCATAGTTGCAACTTTTGTCCGTTCGGGGTACTGAAAAGAGCGAGAGTGAGAGCGGGAGCGAGCACTCTCGTCTCTTTTTTCCTCGCTCTCGCTCTCCGGAGTATTAACGGAGCAGGATTCAAACTCACACTGCATATGCCGATCATATTGACCACATAAGGTCGATTTTTAGAAGAATGAACATGAATGACTTAATCATAAAACCCTCATAGCTGGTGGTCAAAATATTTCGGCTAAAATGGAATATCTTTACCAGGTCGCACATTATGTTATCACCCTGGAAGGTGGAAATTTATCTGACGACATGCATTTTCATTAATCTGGAATATCATGAAGCATACAGTATCAATCCTGATTTTTCTTTTTTCGTTAATTTCGGGGTGCACCCATCAGATCAGGTATTCGGGAAACCCGGTCTTCCCCGGATGGTATGCTGATCCGGAGGGAATAATTTACAATAATAGGTACTGGATTTTTCCCACCTATTCTGCCTCCTATAGGGATCAGGTCTTTATGGACGCATTTTCGTCAAAGGATCTGACAAACTGGAAGAAGCACGAAAGGATCATAGATACCGGGGCTGTCAGGTGGGCTGAAAAAGCCATGTGGGCTCCTTCAGTCATAAAGAGAAACGGGAAGTACTTTTTACTGTTCGGCGCAAATGATATACAATCGGATGAACAGACCGGAGGTATCGGAATCGCTGTTGCCGATAAACCGGAAGGTCCATACAGGGACTACCTTGGCAAACCTCTGATAGATAAGTTTCACAACGGAGCACAGCCCATAGATCAATTTGTTTTTGAAGATTCTGATGGTAAGCTTTACCTTATTTACGGGGGCTGGCGGCACTGTAATATTGTTAAGCTCAGGGATGACCTTACGGGAATCGAACCCACTGAGAAGGGAACATTGTTCCATGAAATAACCCCGCAGGGCTATGTTGAAGGTCCCTTTATGTTCATACGCAATGACAGGTATTATTTTATGTGGTCGGAAGGAGGCTGGACAGGTCCGGACTATAGTGTTGCATATGCCATCAGCGATTCACCTTTCGGACCTTTCGAAAGGATAGGAAAGATCCTTCAGCAGGATCCTTCAATAGCAACAGGAGCCGGGCATCATTCGGTTATTCGGATCCCCGGTACCGAGAAGTATTTTATTGTCTACCATCGCAGGCCCCTTGGACAGAAGGACCGGAATTCCAGGGAAGTATGTATTGAAAAAATGGAATTTGATGAGAATGGATTCATAAAAGCAGTTACTATTACAAGGGAAGGGGTACAGGCTCAAAAAGCCAGGTGAAGTCGATGTTTCGAATATCTTTTAACAAGCTGCAACTTTCATACGTTCTGTCTTCCTCTCTCTCGCACTTCATCCTCCGGAGTTTTCTTTGACCACCGAAGCTTCAGCTTAGAGGGTAACGGAGGAGTGCTCATATTTATAATGACCTCATCCCTCTTTTGAGGACTTTATTTTTCAATAGCACCATGGCATTTGCATATCTTTTCTTTTCGTTTTTAACAATTTAAGTCATAATTTTATACTGATCAGAATTCAATTACTATATTCTTTATTAGTAACCTTATTCCTTCTTCTTTGATTCTGATCCGGTATAAATACTATTGAAGCATATGAGGAAATTTATATTCCAGCTATTAATTCTTCAATGCCTGTCATCACTGATCTTTGCCCAGAACAAGGAGATCGACAGCCTGGAGAATTTGTTGCAGCAGCATCCTCCAATGGATACATCACGTATCAGTCTCCTCAACAAAATTGCCGACAAATTAGTTTATTCAGACCCTGAAAAAACACTGCAGTATGCCAGACAGGCAGACTCGCTTGCAGGGATTTTCAGCTTTGCAAAAGGTAAAGCAATGAGCTTATTAATGAAAGGAAAATCATTCTTCCTTTTATCTGATTTCGACAATGCCATTGAGTGTTTGCAGGGCGCAATACAACTTTATCAGGAATTGGGTGATAGTACAGGTGTGGCAAACAGTTACCTGATAATTGGAAATATATATTCTGTAAAGGGCGACTACCCAAAATCGCTGGAATATCTTCAGAGATCCTTAAGAATTTTCGAGGAGCTGAATTACGAATCGGGGATGGTGAAATGTTACAATAATATTGGAGTTAACTACACCTTTCAGGGTAACAATCCTAAAAGTCTGGAGTTTTTCCAGCTATCGCTAAAGCTATGCGAAAGACTAAATGATAAACGGGGCATGCAGAATGCCTTTAATAATATTGGAACCATATATACTGCACAGAGAGATATTTCCAAAAGTCTTGACTACCTGCAAAAAGCCCTGAAGCTGAGTGAAGAATTAAACGATGAGAAGGGGATAGCTTACGCCTTAGGAAATATCGGGAACGTTTATGCCGAGCAGAAGGACTATTCCAAAGCAATGGAATACCAACAGAAAGCTCTGAAAATCAGTGAAGATGTAAAGGATATGCAAAACATGGCAGTATGTCATAATAATATTGGATTAATTCATCTTAATCAGGGAGATTATTCCAAAGCTTTAGAATCCCTCCGCAAAGGTTTGAAAATAGCGAAGGAGATTAACATGCTACAGACAATAACTGAGAGTTATATTGGCTTCTGCCAGGTTTATATAAAATTAAAAAATTATCCCCAGGCAATAATTTACGGAGAAAAGGGATATTCTTCGGGAATTGCAATTGGAAGTAAACAAACTATAGTGGATGCATCTGATCTGCTGTCGCAGGCTTATGCGGAGGTTGGCAATTACCAGAAAGCATATAAATTTCACATTGAATATAAAAACTATAGCGATAGCCTGCTGAATGAAGAAAATACCAAAAAGCTCACCGGGTTAGAATATACATACAAATATGAAAAGGAAAAGGAGCTTGCTGCCGCTGAACAGCAGAATAAGGATGCCATTCAGGCTGAAAAGATAAAACGCCAGAAAATTATACGCAACTCATTTATGGCGGGTTTTACAATGGTCCTGGGATTGCTGTTTTATGTCTTCTATAACCTTAACGAGAAAAAGAAAACAAATCGGATCCTGTCTGCCCAGAAGGCTGAGATTGAAACCGCACACGGACAGATAAAAGACAGTATTAACTATGCAAAATATATTCAATCGGCCATACTTAATCAAAAAGAAATGTTCGATGAGTACTTCCGGGAGTATTTCATATTTTTTATGCCTAAGGACATTGTAAGCGGTGATTTTTACTGGGGAACCAGAATTGAAGGTCTTACAATAATTGCTGCAGTTGACTGTACCGGTCACGGAGTCCCGGGTGCATTCATGAGTATGCTTGGATCTGCACTTCTTAATCAAATAGTGAACAAGGAATATATTACTCATCCAGGAGTCATTTTACGTCGTCTGAGAAAGGAGGTTATCAGGTCACTGCACCAAAAAGGGCATACAGGTGAGTTGAAGGATGGAATGGATATTGTACTATGCGTAATTGACTTTGAAAAGATGAAACTGCAGTTTTCAGGTGCAAATAATCCTCTTTATCTGATCAGGAATATATCCGGCTCTGAGTTAAATACCGGGAGTTCAACAACATCTGAATTGCATGCCTTATATGAGATCAGGGGAGACAGGATGCCAATATCCATTCATGACGCAATGGAAGATTTTAAAGTGAGTGAAGTTGACCTGGAACCAGGAGACATGCTATACCTTTTTTCTGACGGATATGCTGATCAGTTTGGAGGTCATGCAGATAAAAAACTCAACTACAGAACCTTCAGAAATATTTTACTTAATAATGCCGGCTTCCCAATGGCAGAACAGAAAAAGAATCTTGAAATAGCATTTAATGAATGGAAAGGAAATCTAAACCAGGTTGATGATGTACTGGTTGTTGGTATAAAAGTGTGAAATTCATGTTACTTCTTGCTTAATATATAATGCGTCCTTTGCAGAATCAGGTTATACTTCTGTACGTTCTGTCTTCCTCTCTCTCGCACTTCATCCTCCGGAGTTTTCTTTGACCACCGAAGCTTCAGCTTAGAGGTTAACGGAGCAGGGCTTCCAACCCTTTCGTTTCCTCCAGATTCTTCATTTCTGTAAGCGCGAGACTATCTTTTAGATATTATCAGTGTGTCCTGAAAATGAAAGGACTCTTCTTTAGGACGACCTGACCAGGAACCAGTAAAGGTTTTTTCAATAAATAAATTATTCTGAGTGATTAAATTTATAATGTAGCTTTCTTCATAAGCTACATTTGCTTCTTTAACATTTTGATTTATGAGACTATAATTTCCAATATTAATGTCAAAATTTAAATCATGATTTGATTTCATGTAGTTTCTGCTTTCAGCATCAAGTATAAAAAAAGTTGCTAAGCATTTCCCTTTTGGTTTAAGTACTCTGGAAATCTCCCTGAAGTAGTTTTCAACATCCTCAATAAGCATATGAGTAAAAACAGAAGTCACTATTACCAGATCAAAATTATTGTCTGGATAAGGAAAAGTAAAGTCTCTTGCTCTTTGTTCCGCTTTCAGATTGTATAAATCATTTTTTAAAGCAACATGCTGAAATCTGAAATTAGGGAATGAAGCAGATATATGTTTTCTGCACCAGCTAATTCCTTTTTCAACAACATCAAAACCGTCATAAGACCCTTGACTATTCAGAAAATTAGTTAGGGGAATGGCAATCCTGCCGATGCCGCATCCGATATCAAGCACGTGATGTTCGGGTAACAATCCGCAATGTTTAATGAAAACTGCAAGATAATGTTCTCCGATTTTTTTAAAATCACCAGGTCCGATAAAAACCAGACCCTGCGGAGGAATCATTCTATCTCTTTTCCCGTTTATTGAGTTCCACAAATCAACAGGTAAAAAGTAAACTCTTCTTATAAAATATCTTAATGAAGGTGTAAGAGAATAATATAATTTCCTTTTAGTTATCATTAGTTTAAATTTTCCCCTGATTATAAGTCTTGTAACATGAAAAATCCCAGATAAATGGACAACAGTACTCTTGGAGTTCTATCTTTCAGAGTGACCAATCCAGATATCATTATGTATGAATCAGTACAATATTTCCATAAAGGTAATGAGCATATAGCCTTTGTAAAGAAAAATTAGCATAATAATTTAAGAACTGATTTAATGGATTGAATGGCAAAAGGTTGAAGAATTACGGACAACAGAGAATCAGAAATGTCAGTACTCTATACCCATTATCAGATAGATAATATCTTTATTGTCGCGCTTCAGGGCAATACGTTCTCCGGCCTTCCTGTTCATCAATACTCTCGACAGGGGCGAAATGAATGATATCTTGCCTGCTGCGATGTCGGCCTCATCAACACCTGTAATCTGAAAGGTCTGAATCTTGCCCGAACTTTCATTTTTAAGGGTCACCGTTGCCCCGAACCTTATCTCATCCTGTGGTTGATCCTTAGGGTCGACAACCCTGGCTTCCGCAATCCTGTTGTTTAGCAGACGCAGTTTTGCGTTGATATGGTTCAGCGCAATTCGCCGGTCATCTTCACTGCCGCTGCCCGGGTTCTCTCTTTCGTTGAGAAGCATCTGTTTTTCATCCAGTAACAGTTGCATCCCGGCTGGAGTGACAAAGTTGGTCACACCCGCAGGCAGGTATGCCCTCTGTGGAACTAACGGGACCTCTTCCTGGTCACCCTCCCTGACAAATCCTCTGCTCATAGACTGCTTGTTAAGACGATAAAATTACCTATTTAATCCGAAATAGAACCATCATTGGAATTGTCCTTCCTGCTTACATCCAACAGGACGATCTTCAACCCGTGAAGCGGAAAATTCGAATAACCTTCCTTTTTCCGTCAACTCTGAGTAACTTAGCAACAGCTATTCCCTTTAATTCAGGACCGGCAGGGGAAGCAGATAAATACCATGGATCATGGGAGTTATCGATGCATCCGATTTTGAGACATATTCACCTTTCTTCTCAGGGAAACGGGGAAGAAGGATGGCGGATGCCATAATGCGACTGCTGTCCGTTGACAGGGTTAACCAGGTTTATGACAACGCGGCTTCACTCGAAGGTTCAGAATTCACCTCCCATCTCCTTGGTGACCTCGGCGTCGATTACCTTGTCGGAAACCCTGAAAGGCTCAGGCTGCTTCCGGAAGGGTCCTTTATAACAATAGCCAACCATCCCTATGGCGGCCTCGACGGGATCATCCTTATTGACCTTATGGCTGCGATAAGGCCTGACTACCGTTTTATGGTGAACAGGTACCTGGACCGTGTCAGAACGCTTGCCGGCAATTTTCTGACCGTCACCCCTACGGGGAACGTACAGGAGGGCATTGCCCCCGGAAGTCTTAAAGGGATAAGGGAATCACTACTGCATATCAGGAACGGTCACCCGGCAGGTTTTTTCCCCTCGGGTGCAGTATCCGACTTCAGTATCCGCGACATGAGAATCAGGGATCGCAGATGGCAGGAGGGCATTATCCGCTTCATCAGGTCAGTCAGGGTGCCTGTCCTGCCCATAAGATTCACCGGCAGAAACTCCTCATTCTTCTATTTACTGGGGCTTATAAGCTGGAGGATAAGAACCCTGCGTATGCCTTCCGAACTGTTCAATAAGGCGGGAACCGCGCCCCGCATTATAATCGGCAACCTTATAACAGCAGAAGAACAGGCTGTCTTCTCCGACCTTAAAACCTTCGGCAGTTTCCTGAGGGAGAGCGTTTATGCCATGACCCAACCGGATTCATACATGCAGGCATCAGTGCTCCGGGAGAAGATCAGGTCGGGGAGAATCTGAAATAGTTATTAAACATACCTTATATGATCAGGAAAGGATCGGATCGCACAGAGAACAATGAACAGGTTATCAAATTGATAACGTCAGACAGGGAGCGCACTAACCTGCTCAGGAATTCCGAACAGCAGGCCCTCGCTTACCTGGTTCAGCGGATACCATCGTGGGTAAGCTCCAATCTTCTTACAGGCATAGGGTTCGCCGGAAGTATCATTGTCTTCGCCTCGTTCCTGCTCGCCACCTGGTTCGGCAGACTGTGGCTGCTGGTGGGTGTAGGCGGCTTTGCCATCAGCTGGTTCGGCGACTCCCTCGACGGCAGGCTGGCCTGGTACAGGAAGATGCCCAGGAAGAGATATGGATTTGTGCTTGACATAACATTCGACTGGATAAGCATAATATTTATTGGCTGCGGTTACATGGTGTATGCTGAGGGTCCATGGGAACTGCTGGGTTATGGTTTTGTGGTGATGTACGGCTGGGAGATGATAATCGCCCTGATGAGGTACAAACTCACGGACAAATATTCCATCGATACCGGAAAGCTTGGTCCCACAGAGGCAAGAATCATCATTTCCGTCATTCTGGTTCTCGAACTGATAGTCAGTGGATCAATAGTGTGGTCGGCACTGGTTGTCGGAATAGCACTCTTCATCATAAACGTAATTGATACCCGCAGATTGCTTGACGTCGCCAACGAAATTGACGAAGTCGAAAAAAACGGCCGTTTGGCTCAGAATTGACTATCTTTATATGTGTGATCCGAGAATCTGACGGATGAGATTATTTTTAAATAAGCTCAGGGTGTTAACTTAAAAACTAAGGTGATGAAAAAACTTATCGGTATTCTGGCTCTGATACTTATTACAGGCATCAGCTGCGAGAAGGAGGAAAAACTCTCCGAGTCAGTGCCGGGAGACTGGACTTCCGCTGCATTGCTCCTGGGTGAAGCCCCGGTCTATTTCAAGGCAACCTTCAGTGATGATGGTAAATACCTGTTGTCAGCATACAATGCTGAAAATAGTGCGCTTTTATTGGCTCTGGGGGAAGCAAACTATTCGGTGAATGACGCTGAAATCCAGATTACGATCGATGAACCCGACTTTGAGCAGCAGTCACCGGCAAATCCCGACCAGGTAACTTTCTATGTGTTTATGTCATCAGCAGGGGACCAGATGGTCTGGTTCCCGAAAATTGATGATGAAGACACACCGCGCATCGACTGGACGAGGGATTAGAACAACCGGTCCGATACAATTCAGAAGGCAGTAAGGTTACCGTTGCCTATCAGTATGAAGGGCGACCAGTAGACGGGCTGGGGGAATGCCTTAATCACATCACGCTGGGCTCTTGTGAGAGCTTCGGCAAGTGTGTACTCTTTCATGTAGCCGTAAAAATTGCTCATAAGAAGGGCGGTGGGGTAGTCAGCCACCGGCCACAGGCTTACAATGACCGAAGAGGAGCCGGCATAGAGGAAAGCCCTGCTCAGTCCGGTCATCTCATCACCCATCGACAGGTTGCCCAAACCCGTCTCACAGGCGCTGAGGGTTACCAGCCGGGCATTGATGTTCATCTCGAAGACCTCGTAGACGTTTAGCCGGCCATCATCTTTCTCCGAAGGAGGAAACAGGAGGCAAGAATACAGCGGCCGCCTGTAGTTATGTATTCCGTGAGTGGCCAGGTGCAGGATGTTGCACGACGCTGCATTTTCCTTGATGAATGTTTCGGAGCCCTGCTTCCCTGTCACCGAAAGGTTATCGGGAAACAGGTTCACTATCCTGTTGAGTTCATCCTCGGTTCCGGGCAAACCTACGTTGTTGTCGACCGACACGTCGGCCAGCGCCACTCCCAGCAATTTTGATCCCGACCTCACCATCTTGTCGTTGCAGACAACGAAGACACCCGCAGAGGGTGCGTAGATAATATTGAAGCTTTCGGCCAGGTATTTGCCCTGCCTGTCAATAAATGCCTGGAACGGCAGGAAATGAAGGGAACCGTTGGGTATGACCAGGAGGCTTGAGAAATTATCCAGTGAGTTTTCAAACGGACCGATCAATATCCTGTACAGCTCCTTCAGGTTGGCTGAGGTTTCCTCCCCGGCCATTGCCTGTATCGACTTCCGGGTATCTTCCGTCAGTTTGAGCAGGCGATCCCTGGCTATCTCCACCGTCTTCACTGATACGGAGGAATGGGTTATAAACCAGATGGTTATATCAGACTCTCCAATCCAGTAGGAGAGGACCGCCGTATTGTCGTCGATTCGCGAACGGAACTCTGACAGCCCGGCCGGTCTGACTGCAAGCAGCTCGGCGTGGTTCGGATTGGTGAGTTTGATCCTCTGTATTATTTCGGAATAGGCCTGCTGGGCCTCTTCCAGTTCATTCATGATAGCCCTGGAGTATCCTGCCGACCTTGTCATCTCATCGGCATATTCACCCGTACCCCCTTCGATGAGCTTGTACAGCTTCTGAATCTCAACTCTCTTCTCCTGTTCCAGGGCTACAAGGTCTCCCGGAACCGAGCCTCCATAGCTGATCTTCCTGTTGGAGATCATCTCATAGAAGGTCCTTGCACGGGATAGTTCGGAAAGCTGAAAGGCTCCCTCCTCATCGCCCCTGCGCAGGAGAAGTCTTATCAGCCTGTCGTAGACATCTTTCTTCGAGTCGAAGAATATGCTCTTGAACTCGTCGACGGTCAGATTGCTCCTTATTCCTTCGATAGTTTCAACCGATTTCCGGTATGATTCCAGGGCGTCGTCGTCGCGGTTCGTCATTTCATACATCCTGCCCTTATGGTAATGAGCCTGCCATACCGTTTCAGGGAAACCTCCCGCCAGGAGTGCCGAGTCGAGCGCTCTCAGGGCTTCAGGTCCGTTTCCCTGGTCGACCAGAATCTTCCCCCTGAGTAGTTTCGTGTTGGCCAAACCCTGCCTGTTTCCCGATTCCAGGAATGAACTCTCTGCCTGTGTGGCAAAAATCATGGCGCTGTCGGCTTTGCCTTCAAGTATCATCATACCCGCAAGCCTCAGCGATGTTATGGCTCCACCTGTCAGTGATCTTTCGGCGGCGAAGTAGCTGCTGGCGTCGAGAAGCTCTCCCATCCTCATGTCGAGTGAAGCTTCAAGGCTGCCGGCCGTCATGCGGGCAGTATCCTTCATCTCCCGTGCCTCGAGGTAATACCTTTCAGCCCTGGCCACATCACCAAGTTCACTGTATATATCCCCCATTCCAATGGTCGTCCATATTTTCTGCCCCAGGATACCCACCCTGTAGGCATCCTGTATTGCCTTCTCCTGGTTTCTGATGGCATCTTCATACGATCCCTCCGCAGCCGACAATACAGCCAGTAGCTGGAAATGACGCGCCGTACCAAGACCAAGATCGCCGGCCAGTGCCAGTGATCTTTCCACGAGGTTGCGGGAAGAGATTATGTCACCCAGATCGGAAAAGACAGACCCAAGTGTAAGACAGCATTCCATTTCTCCCCTTCTGTCGCCTGTCTGCCTGAAAATTGTCATCGCGTGCGATGAATAATCCTGTGACTCCCTCAGCCGCCCCATAACAGCGAACAATTGTCCCAGTGCCAGGTATGTGTCTGCTATGGCAAGCCTGTTGGCATCCTTCAGGCTTTGTTCCATGCCTTCGCTAAGGTAGAGTGCTTTCTCCAGGGATGTGATTCCTTCGAGGTATGCTCCGGTGTATATGTGTATCTTCCCTTCATGCCTGTGATCCTCAATCATGTTAAGCAGGTTATTGTCGAGGGAATCAAGTACCATTGCCTCCTTTACCTGCCTCAGGGCCTCAGGGTAATCACCGGTCATTATACAGCAGTCAGCCAGCTTACGCCGCACATCCGACTCCATTGAAAGGTTTCTGTAGATGCCAAGTCTGCTGCTGGCCTCCAGCATCTCGCGGTAGTGAAGTGCAGCTTCACGGTAGTCATGCCGGTTGAAGTGGTAATCGCCCTCCCTCTGTGCCTCAGTAACCATAATTGAAGGGGTGGCACAGGTTCCCACAATAAGTGCGGTTAAAACAGATGCTATAATATTGACAACACACCAGGATTTCCTCCCGGATTCAGCTTTTATTGTTTTTGCAGGCATGCCGGACGATTAGAAAATATACTGAACAAGCATTACATACTGAGGGTCGGCCGGACAGTCCTTACCCTTCAGGGGGACCCTTATGGCTTCACCCATCCTGAACTGCTTTATTTGAAATACAAGCCTGGTCTCATAGGCAAAGGCCCACGTGGGGTCTATGGTCTTAACGGTGGCATATCTTATTTCTCCCTTGCCCCTGTGATATATGCTCAGTTCGTTGGCGAGAGCGATCCATTCGTTAAGGTGGAAGTTGAAGCTTCCGCCTGCCTGAAGGGTATTGCCATCCCTGAATTCCGTCTCCGATGCATCGGTGGCGTTTATGAGCCGCGATCCGCTGAACCTGTATTCGTAACCGGCATGGGCCGACCATGAGTAGGGGTATTGTATCTTTCTGGCTCTGAGGGTGGTACCGGCGGCAAAATATCCGTTACCCGTTGGCAGGTTATATTCGGTAAAACTGACAATGTCGGTTGGGTTCTTCCTGCCGGATGGAATTGTTATATCAATAGCTGCAGTAAGTGAGACAGATGTCTCCGATTCAGGCACCAGCTGGTATTTAAATGTGATGTAACCATCGCCGAGACCTTTCCCCTGCAGGCTGGTGTTGAGAGAAACATCACTATTGGCCTCCGGAACAACGATTTTGCTGTCATATTCATGTCTCTGGAACATTACCGGGACAGACAGGTCTATCATGAACCTGTTTGAGACACCATATTCGAACGAGAGAAGGTAGAACCACGATGATCCCCATGAACTTTCCGTCATGTATCTTTTCCGGGCCTTACTGTCAAAATACTTATCAATGACGCTGTAGGACAATATTAACCCGCTTCTGAAATACCCCTTCGGAAGGGTAACCGGTTCAGTTACGATGGTGCGGTGCCTGATGTCTGATGGGACAAGCTGCTTTTCAACCTGGGAGTAAGTGCTCAGGCATGAAAGCAGTATAAGCGAAAGGAGTGCAGTATATCTCATGCCGCTGTTTTTAGTGTCAGAAAGGGATAAGATTATAACTTACCGTTGTGAACAGGAAAAAGGGAGCGTAGCTGTTTTCGCCCTTTACCGGGAAGCCTGCCGTTTGCCATATACGCAACGAGGGAGATATCTGTATCTCGAAAGAGGGTTCGATGGTGAAAATACTCCTCGCCGGATTCCTGTACTTGTTACCCCAGTATTCGGTCCAGCCTCCTGCCGACCTGAACCAGTCGATGCCTATCTCGAGGTCGAACCAGCCTGCGGCCTGGTAATGAACCGATGCGCAGATGTCGGTGGTGCGGTTCAGAAGATACTTATAGGGGCTGCTTGAATAGTTGAAGGTCCTCGATGCCGTCAGTGTTTCGTTCCATCTTATGTTTTCTCCCTCCTTCACCGGGTCGCGGAGCACTAATGATGCCTCCACTGATAGTTTCGACCACGTGAGCTTTGCGGAGGGAGAGAACAGCAAAACGGGCACCCCGTAACCTATCCTGTTCCTGTAATGGTAGTTCACCGTAAAGGCAGTAGACGATACGACATCAGTTATGTTGTGATCAGGCTTTTCCGGCTCATACTTTGCAGAAGGAAGATAGATGCCCCCCCCTATAGCAAGGTCAAACCAGCGGTATTCCATAGGAGGCCTCAGGGAAGCCAGAAGGAGAATGTCGCCCATTCCCTTTTCTTCCTCGAGGTTGTTGACTGAGATAATCTCTGCTGTACTCATATAGGTTACGGACTGGGACCTGATCCCTCTCTTCAGGTAATCAGTAGATGCGGAGATCTCGAGGAACCGTGTGACACCGTATTTCAGTTCCAGCATGTAATAATGGTATACGGACGCAATGCCTATATCTTTGAGAATTACCAGGTCGCCGTCAGAGTCGAACTGTCGCGACATTACTGCAAATTTATAGCCGGCATTCAGCTGCAATTGGCCTTTATAGAGATTTAGGGGTCTCTGGTTGAAGGGCATCGTCAGGAGGCTGAAACGGTCGCTGCCGGCAGGAGTGGTCTGCGACCCTGCAGGGATATGCACTGTCAGGGCAGAGATCAGGAGCAGTATGGAAAGCTTTTTCATCTTCATCATTTTTTACTCCAGTGGCAGTGTATATTTAACCAGGCCGTTGCTGTAAAGGCCGAACCACATATTGCCCTTACTGTCCTCCCCGATACAGTTCACATCATCCTCAAAGAAACCATTGTATACCTTGTAGGAATGTGATATAACCCCATCGTAGCGTATCAGTCCGTCGAACCATGTGGCGAACCAGATATGGCCCCTTCGATCCTCATAGATATCCCTTACGAAGGTTCCCGAGGTGCCGTTCATGAGTGACAGGTTGTATACCACCGATCTGAGGATGTAGGAGACCGTAAGTCCTCCCGATGTACCAATCCACAACCTGTCCCTGCTGTCGAGCATGAGGGCCGTTACCCCATTGGCTGCCAGTCCCTCAGTAGTTGTCAGGACCGACCATCCGGCCCCGTCCCATTTGAGTAGCCCGTTGTCGGTACCAACGAAAACGTTCCCCGCATCATCTTCCTCAATGGCGTTTACATTGGCGAACAGGCTCACGTAGATCTGTTCGAAGCCGGTCCCGCTGTCAACATAGAATCCCTGGTTTTCGGTGCCAACCCATATCCAGCCTTTTGAGTCGACCTTGATACAGTTTATGTACATTGTACTGACCGCAGGGTCCTTGTAGGAATCCCATACCCCTGAAGATGAGATGAATGAAAGCCCGTTGGTGGTTCCTATTATCATGGTACCGTCGGGGGCAGCGCCAAGGGCAGTAACAGCATTGCTCAGGATGTCGCTGTTGGTCGTCCTGTAGTAGGTCCATGTTTCGTCGTCAAGGCTGGCGGTTCCGCTACCTGCGAAATTGACCCACAGGTTCCCCGCCTTGTCTCCTGAAATGTCCCGGATCTGGTTTGAAGGCAGTCCGGTTCCTGTGTTGTAGAGGGTCCAGATACCTGCAGACTGAGGATCGAGGAGTTCATACCCGGTCTTCTCGCATCCCGGAACAATAGTTAACAGGAGAAATATTGCGGTCAGATGTCGCAAATATTTCCTTGCATACCGTGTATATTTCATTCCCATTCCATTAATAAATTTCAGGCAAATAATTTCAGCAACAGATCCGGTTAAAACCGGACCAGTGTCTCTTAATCAAAATTAAATACTCCGGCCCTATTATCAAAATTTATTTTATTTGCCTCCGGGGTGGATAATTTTCACCAACCGATGCCCTGAAATATATTTTATAACATCATTGTGCATATTTTAAAGTGTACGAAGTACAATTAATAAAAATGTTTGTATATTAGTCATCTGAAAAATCAAGAAACCTGAACTGATAAAACGAGAATGCAATGACGACATTAGACTGGTTAGTTCTGGGATTATTCGCAGCCGCCCTGGTTGGGATAATCGTATGGGTGATCAAGAAGAAATCCGACACATCGACCGACTATTTTCTTGCCGGCCGTGACGCCACCTGGATTGCAATAGGGGCATCAATTTTCGCTTCCAACATCGGATCGGAACACCTGGTAGGGCTTGCAGGGGCTGGTGCATCGAGTGGGATGGCCATGGCTCACTGGGAGATACAGGGTTACCTGATCCTGCTGCTGGGATGGTTGTTCGTTCCCTTCTATGCAAGGAGTGGTGTTTTCACCATGCCCGAGTTCCTTGAGAGACGGTATAATTCTCAATCAAGGTCTTTTCTTTCAATCATTTCACTTGTCAGCTATGTCCTCACCAAGGTAGCTGTTACCGTTTACGCCGGGGGTGTGGTATTCAAGCAGGTGTTCGGCATTGAGTCGATTATGGGAATTGACTTCTTCTGGATAAGTGCCATAGGGCTGGTGTTGCTGACAGGCCTTTACACCGTTTTCGGCGGCATGAAGGCCGTGCTCTATACGTCTGTGCTTCAGACCCCGGTGCTGCTCATCGGCTCATTGGCAGTACTTATAATTGGGCTTGTAAAATTGGGAGGCTGGGGTGAAATGATGGAGATATGCCGTATGACACCGGTAAACGAGTTCGGAGATACCATGACTTCACTGATAAGGTCCAGCAAGGATACTGAATATCCATGGACAGGAGTACTGCTGGGCTCAGCCATTATTGGTTTCTGGTACTGGTGTACCGACCAGTATATTGTTCAGAGGGTTCTTTCCGGACGTGACCAGAAGGAGGCAAGAAGGGGTACTATCTTCGGAGCTTATCTGAAACTTACTCCTGTATTCATTTTCCTCATACCCGGTATGCTGGCCTTTGCTTTAAGTCAGAAGGGTCTGATTCAGCTTCCCGACTCCGATGCCGCATTCCCCACGCTTGTAAAGGAACTTCTTCCAATGGGATTCAAGGGTATTGTGGTCGGCGGACTACTTGCAGCCCTGATGAGTTCACTGGCATCGCTTTTCAACTCCTCGGCCACCCTTTTCACCGTTGACTTTTACAAGAGGTACAGGCCCGGCGCAACTGAACATCATCTTGTAAAGGTTGGAAGGATAGCCACCGTCGTTATTGTCGTCCTCGGTGTTCTCTGGATACCCGTAATGAAGGGTATGGGCAAGGTGCTATATGCATACCTCCAGGACGTACAGTCACTTCTGGCACCAGGTATAGCAGCCGTGTTCCTTCTGGGTATCCTGTCGAAGAGAACTACGCCGGCAGCCGGTATAACAGGACTTGTAGCCGGATTCATCCTCGGTATGTTAAGGCTTGCCTTAAAGATATTCCAGGGCGGCATCAATCCCGACGGTATACTGTATAAGGTGTTCCTTGCACCCAACTGGCTACATTATGAAATAGCAATATTCTTCATAATAATTGCAGTGATGATAATTGTGAGCTACTTCTCGAAGGGAATAGATCCGAACAGGATCACGGGGCTTTACCTCGGATCGGCTACACCCGAGCAGCGGGCGGAGACAAGGGCCAGCTGGAACAAATGGGATGTAATACACTCTGCTATCGTAATAGCTGTGGTTATCGTGTTCTATGCCTATTTCTGGTAAGATTTTTTCCCGGAGACAATATTATATGGAAATCAAATAATTTAAAATAATATGAAAATTTTCGATGACAAGGAGGTTTGGTTCGTTACCGGAACACAACACCTGTATGGTGAAGAAACCCTGAAACAGGTAGCAGCCGATTCGCAGGAGATTGCAAAGAAGCTCAATGATTCAAAGGAGATCCCTGTAAGAGTAGTATTCAAGCCTATTCTGACCACACCCGATGCAATTACTTCACTCTGCTCGGAAGCCAACGCCGACAGAAGGTGTGTCGGACTGATTACCTGGATGCACACCTTCTCGCCTGCCAAGATGTGGATAACCGGACTCAAGAGGCTTGAGAAGCCATTCCTGCACTTCCATACGCAGTTCAACAGGGACATACCCTGGGATACCATCGACATGGATTTCATGAACCTGAACCAGTCGGCACATGGCGGCAGGGAGTTCGGATACATCTGTTCACGCCTGCGCATCAACCGGAAGGTGGTCGTGGGTCACTGGAAGGATGCTGAATCTGTTGCCAGAATTGCCGTGTGGGTTCGCGCTGCCGTCGGCCTGGATGAGTCGAAGCATCTTAAGGTGGCACGCTTTGGCGATAACATGCGCGATGTTGCAGTTACCGAAGGAGACAAGGTCACGGCACAGATAAAGATGCACTATTCGGTCTACGGATACGGCGTGGGTGATCTTGCAAGAGAGGTTAACAATGCCAGTGATACCGACATTAAGAAGCTTGTAGAACAATACGGTGAGCAATATTCCATTTCTGCAAAGAACCTGGCCTCAGATACCGTTAAGGAGGCTGCCAGGATAGAGGCCGGAATGCGCTCATTCCTCGATAAGGGGGGCTTCAGGGCCTTTACCACCAACTTTGAGGACCTGCATGGACTCAGGCAGCTGCCGGGGCTCGCCGTGCAGAGGCTGATGGAAGACGGATATGGTTTCGGTGCCGAGGGAGACTGGAAAACTTCGGCACTGGTCCGCATCATGAAGGTGATGTCAAAAGGGTTGCCCGGAGGCACCTCGTTCATGGAGGATTACACCTATCACCTCGATCCAAAGGGGATGAGAGTATTGGGTGCGCATATGCTCGAGGTATGTCCCTCGGTTGCAAGCGGCAAACCGACACTTGAAATACACCCTCTCTCAATCGGCAGCAAGGCCGATCCTGCAAGGCTGGTGTTCAAATCGGGAACCGGCAAGGGCATCAATGTTTCCGTTATGGACATGGGCAACCGGTTCAGGATGCTTGTTAACGCCGTCGAGGTGGTCGATTGTCCGGCTATGAAAAAACTGCCCGTGGCACGGGTGCTCTGGAATCCGCTTCCCGGACTCAAGACAGCAGCCCATGCATGGATACTGGCAGGGGGAGCCCATCATACAGGCTTCAGCATGGCACTGAACAAGGAACACCTGGCCGATTATGCCGAAATGGCCGGAATAGAGATGCTGCTCATTGATGAAAACACCAGGATTGATGAATTCAAGGAAACGATAAGATGGAATGAGCTCTATTTCCATCTTGCAAATGGCATTATATAGATTTATCTTTACGGGTTGCCAGAGCCGCGGCAGTGGTGCGGCGGCCCGGGTAACCCGCCATAGGCATTATCTGTAATCCTGAAATTTCACATGACCAGAATCTATTCAAAACATCCAAGGCATTACGTTGCAGTTGACTGTATAATATTCGGGTATGACATCCTCGACAAGGAGCTTAAACTATTGCTGATCAAGAGGAATTTCGAACCGGCAAAGGGGAAATGGTCGCTGGCCGGAGGATTCGTATCTGAGGGTGAGAGCCTGACGCAGGCAACCATAAGGGTGTTGTATCAGCTTACCGGTTTAAAAAACCTGTACATGGAGCAGTCGTATGCATACGGAACCACTGACAGGGATCCCGGTGCAAGGGTACTATCAGTCTCCTACTTTACTCTCATCAAACTGCAGTCAATTGACAAGGACCGCCAGGAGATTAACGGGGCTCACTGGAGGTCTATATCAAAGCTTCCGGAGCTTATCTTTGACCATAAGACCATGGTTGACAGGGCATTGGCCGAACTTCAGAACAACGTGAAGATTAAGCCTGTGGGTTTCGAACTGCTCCCCGAAAAATTTACCCTCGTGCAGTTGCAGGATCTTTACGAGGCTATCTACCGGAGAAGCATTGACAAGAGAAACTTCAGGAAAAAAATATTGTCGATGAACCTGCTCGAGAAACTCGATGAGAAGGAGAAGATGACATCGAAGAAGGGTGCCTGGTACTACAGGTTCAATCATGATAAGTATCTCGACTTCAAGGAAAGGGGATTCTACTTCAATCTCGATGTGAATTGATGACCCGATGGTTTCTGGCTGATTCCTGACGGACATCCGGTGAATAAATGTAAAACAGACAATTAATAACTGACCGGGAATGGAGAAGCTGCAAAAACTCAGGGAGGAAGTCTTCAGGGCTAACATTGACCTGCTGAATAACAGTCTTGTTATCCTGACCTGGGGGAACGTTAGCGGGATAGACCGTGAGAAGGGTCTGGTGGTCATCAAACCATCGGGCGTTGAATATGACAGACTCTCACCTTCCGACATGGTAGTGGTCGATCTTGAGGGTAATGTCAGGGAGGGCAGCCTGAGGCCTTCATCCGATACTCCTACGCACCTTGAGCTGTACAGGGCATTTCCCGCGGTTGGAGGGATCGTTCATACCCATTCGGCCCATGCCACTTCATGGGCCCAGGCATGCAGACCCATTCCGGTTTTCGGGACAACCCACGCCGACCATTTTTACGGCCAGGTACCCTGCACCCGCAGAATGAGAAAGGATGAGGTGGAGGTTAACTATGAAACCAATACTGGCAGGATCATCGTTGAAACCATGAAGGGGATTGATCCCCTTGACATGCCGGCGATACTGGTGGCCAGTCATGGCCCTTTTACCTGGGGCAGAACTGCCTCTGATGCGCTGCACAATGCAGTAGTACTTGAGGAGACCGCCAGGATGGCGCTGATGACTGTCAGCCTGGGTGGCAGAAATGAGATCGATAAATACCTTCTCGATAAGCATTTTCTGAGGAAACATGGGAAGGATGCCTATTACGGGCAGAAATGAGACCGTGAACCCTGATTCCGGAAGGGTACTGCTTTATGATATGGCCGGCCAGGGAACGACAGGAGATAAGGGTGACAACAATATGAAATACTGATATATGGACAAATATGTAATTGGAGTTGACTTCGGCACCCTCTCGGGGCGTTCGGTCATTGTCAATACAGTCACCGGCGAAGAGAAGGCCGTCGATGTCTTTGACTATCCTCACGGTGTGATGGATGATAAGCTGCCCGATGGAACAAGGCTGGGTGTTGACTGGGCATTGCAGCACCCCGATGATTATCTGGAGGTCTACAGAAAAACCATACCGGCGATACTGAAAAAATCGGGTGTGAAACCGGCCGACGTTATTGGCCTGGGCATTGACTTCACTGCCTGCACAATGCTTCCCGTGCTGAAGGATGGCACTCCGCTCTGCCTTCTCGACAAATTCAGGGGAAAACCAAATGCATGGATCAAACTGTGGAAGCATCACGCTGCACAGGATCACGCCAACAGGCTTAATGAAATAGCAGAGAAACGCGGTGAGAAGTGGCTCAGACGATATGGCGGCAAGATATCATCTGAGTGGCTCATCCCAAAGATATGGCAGGTGCTGGAGGAATCGCCAGAGATATATGAGGCTGCCGACCGTTTCATTGAAGCTGCCGACTGGGTTATATGGCAGCTGACTGGCAAGGAGATGAGGAACAGCTGCACTGCCGGGTACAAGGGTTTATGGCACAAGCATAACGGTTATCCAAATGACGATTTCTACGCTGCACTCGACCCGCGGATGCGCAACCTTGTGGATACGAAGCTATCGAGGGATATATATCCGGTGGGAACCAAAGCCGGTGTCATAACCCCGGAAGCGGCCAGGATGACCGGCCTGCTACCCGGAACGGCTGTGGCAGTGGCAAACGTCGACGCCCATGTCTCAATGCCGGCCGTGGGTATTACATCGGAAGGCAGTATGCTTATGATAATGGGAACCTCCACCTGTCACATGCTGCTGGGGACCGAAGAGAGGACAGTCCCAGGAATGTGCGGAGTGGTTGAGGATGGTATTATAGCGGGTTATTTCGGCTACGAAGCAGGACAATCGTGCGTGGGTGATCATTTCCAGTGGTTCGCTGAAAACTGCACACCGGCAGAATATGCCGCTGAGGCTGCGAAAAAGAAAATGGACATCCATCAGCTCC
The DNA here is from genome assembly GCA_034004335.1 of Bacteroidales bacterium. Lineage (GTDB taxonomy): Bacteria > Bacteroidota > Bacteroidia > Bacteroidales > VadinHA17 > SLNP01. Next base: position 20,321 of record JAVEWX010000024.1, read on the forward strand.
TTACCTCCAAAGCAGAAAAACTCCGGATAGGTGAGAGCGGACTCATCGCACTTGACTGGTGGAACGGCAACAGGTCGGTACTGGTTGACGTCGATCTTACGGGGATGCTCATTGGCACAACCCTGGCAACCAGGCCCGAGGAGATATACAGGGCCCTGATAGAGGCAACAGCCTACGGCACAAGGATGATTATCGACACCTTCAGTGAAAACGGGGTTCCCGTTAAGGATCTCTATGCTGCAGGCGGCATCGCCGAGAAGAATCCCTTCATAATGCAGATTTATGCCGACGTTACCAACCGCGAGATTCGTATTTCGGGAAGCCCGCAGGCGCCGGCCCTTGGGTCGGCAATGTTCGGGGCGGTGGCGGCAGGTGCAGCAGCCGGAGGATATGACAACATCGTCGATGCCGCAAAGGCTATGGGCAAGCTTAAGGACGTGGTATACAAGCCTGTAAAGAAGAATGTGGAGGCCTATGATAAACTATATGCAGAATATAATATACTTCATGACTATTTTGGCAGGGGATCGAACGATGTGATGAAGAGACTTAAGGAGATAAGGAAATCGGTGCGTGGATGAATATTCCCCCGACGCGCCGGAACAACCCGGCGTTAATTTGACCGGGTGAACCGGCGCAGGGGAGAGATGATAGTCCGGAGTGAGAGGAATGATAACCAGGACATATAATCTATGAAAGTAGGAAAACTAAGGTATTTGCCAGCCGTCATTGCGATGACAGCTGTTATTTCAGGTTGTACCGGCGGCGGTACAGGGGAGGGTTATCCGATAACTCCGGTCTCTTTTACATCGGTTAAGCTGCAGGACGATTTCTGGGCGCCCAGGATTAAGCTGAATCACGAAGTGACAATACCCATTGCATTCGGATACTGTGAGTCGACCGGGCGTATAAAAAACTTCGAAATAGCAGGGGGGATTGATACCGGTCAGTTCCAGACCATTTACCCATTCGATGATTCCGATGTAACCAAGATCATTGAAGGAGCCAGCTATTCGCTGCAGACATTTCCCGACCCGAAGCTTGAAGCTTACCTCGACACCCTGATATGGAAGATAGGAATGGCACAGGAGGATGACGGCTACCTGTACACCAACCGGACAATTGCCGAAATGAACGGAGGCCGCGGACTGCACAGCTGGGCAAGGGGCAACAGGTGGGAAAAGACAAATGATCTGAGTCACGAGCTATATAATCTCGGACATATGTATGAAGCAGCCGTTGCTCATTACCAGGCAACAGGGAAGAGAACTCTCCTCGATATTGCCCTCAAATCAGCCGACCTGGTTGACAGGGATTTCGGATGGGATGCCTTCGTGAGCTACCCGGGGCACCAGGTCATAGAGATGGGCCTCGTGAAGCTCTATCGCGTAACCGGGGAGAAGAGATACCTCGACCTGGCCAAGTTCTTCCTCGATGCCCGCGGACACCGTGATGACGGTGCCGAATATTCGCAGTCACACATGAAAGTTGTTGACCAGACTGAGGCCGTGGGACATTCGGTGAGGGCAACATACATGTATTCAGGAATGGCTGACATTGCTGCCATCGTAAAGGATGAGGCCTATGTTAATGCCATAACCCGCATATGGGAAGACATTGTACACAGGAAGATGTACCTCACCGGAGGCATTGGTGCTTCGGGAGGCAATGAGGGTTTCGGGGAAGCCTACCACCTTCCCAACATGTCGGCATACTGTGAGACCTGCGCATCGATAGGCAATATCTTTACCAACCACAGGCTTTTCCTGATGCATGGGGAATCAAAGTACTTCGACATACTCGAGAAGACACTGTTCAACTCCATGTTGTCGGGAGTATCACTTTCGGCCGACAGGTTTTTCTATCCCAATCCGCTGGAATCGTACGGGCAGCATGAAAGAAGCGCCTGGTTCGGTTGTGCCTGCTGCCCCTCAAATGTGGCCAGGTTCATTCCCGCCATCCCCGGCTACATCTATGCGACCACCGATGATGAGTTGTATGTGAACCTGTTTGTGACAGGGACTGCTGAATTTGATGTGGGAGGCAGGAAAGTAACCATTGCCCAGAAGACAGATTATCCCTGGGACGGAAGGGTTGAGATAACGATAGGCGAAACCACCGGAAGGTACGATCTTAAGGTACGCATACCGGGGTGGGCAAGAAACGAGGCAATACCAGGCGATCTCTACAGGTTTGCGGATGCCAGTAAGGAAAAGGCAGTAATAATGGTCAACGGAGAGGAAATCAATCCCCCCCTCGAGGAGGGTTATGCGGTGATTGGCAGAAGATGGAAGGGGGGTGACAGGGTGGAACTGATACTCCCGATGCCTGTCCGCGCCGTGGTAGCCGATGAAAGGGTAATTGATGGCAGGGGCAAGATAGCACTGCAGAGAGGACCTGTGATCTTCTGTGCCGAAGGTCCCGACAATGAAGGTGGACATATACTCAACTACATGATTGACCGGGAAGCCGGTTTTAAGACGGAATTTGTGCCGTCACTGCTGGGAGGAACTCAGGTCATAAGGGCAACAGGAAGGCAGGTAAGGCGCGATCTTCAGGACAACGTACTGACCGGTGAGCAGGAGGAGGTGGTTCTCATTCCGTATCATCTATGGAATAACCGCGGTCCGGCAGAGATGATGGTCTGGCTCCCGGTAACAGTGGAAAATGCCAAACCGATGCCCGCTCCCACAATAGCATACCGCAGTTCTGTTTCCGCAAGTAAACCAACCAGGGCACTGCAGTCTGTAAGGGACCAGTATGAGCCGGCAAACTCAAACGATCATTCATGGCCATATTATCACTGGTGGCCCGACAATAACAGCTGGGAGTGGATTGAATACAGGCTTGAAAAACCCGAACGGGTCTCAATGTCAATGGTTTACTGGTTCGATGACGGGCCATCCGGCGGTTGCAGGATTCCTGCTCAGTGGCGACTGGAATATCTTTCCGGAGGGAATTGGAAGCCTGTGTCGCCACTTGGCGATTATACAATAACAAAGGACAGATGGGATACAGTTCTGTTCAGCCCGGTTATGACGGCAGGATTAAGACTTAACGTGAGGTTGCCTGAAAGATTTTCATCGGGGGTGCATGAGTGGATAGTAAAATAGTATCAAATTTTAACGAAAATAATTTTGTATTTGTATTAATAGTTGTATAAATTTACCACGGTAATTGACCTAAGAGGGGTATTGTTCAAAAAAAGTGTAAAAAAAACAATTAAAGAAAGAGTAGAGGTAATGATCAGGCTGTTGTGATTATAAGTGTACAATTCACACATAAACAGGGGCCTGTCGACATTGTTGGTGAACGCAGTTTCAATAACAAATATAATACAAGGAGTGCCTATGAAGAAAACGATCTCTCTGAGATGGAAGAGTTTATTCTCTCCATTCCATTTTGCTTTTACGGATAAAATATTTCATAGATTAACTTAAAACCTATAAAATGAAACCTGACAATTCAAAGAAGATGCGATTGCCGTTGCTATTGCTGTTTCTGTCGTGTCTGCATCTTGCAGTGTACGGTCAGACAAGGCTTGTAACGGGTACGGTCACCGATGAGACAGGAAGTACCCTGCCGGGTGTGACAGTAACGATTCCGGGGACTCTCCGCGGGACCAGTACCGACATTGACGGGAAATTCAGTATTGAGGCCCGGCCGGTCGATACGCTGCAGTTCTCCTTCATCGGTATGGCTACGAAGAAGATCCTCGTTGGCAACCAGACAGTGATAAATGTCACCCTGGCGCCCGATGTGGCAGCCCTCGATGAGGTAGTCGTTGTCGGTTACGGAGTGCAGAAGAAGGAATCGGTTGTGGCAGCTATCTCACAGGTCTCCGGCGACAGGCTCAGGAACGTGAAGATGGGAGGTAGCGTGGAAAACACCCTCCAGGGTAATCTGCCGGGACTGACCGTCATAATGCAGGATGCCACACCCGGTGAGGAGTCAAGCTCCATCACCATGCAGATCAGGGGTACGGCATCAATGGTCAGCAACTCACCGCTCATCCTTGTTGATGGTGTAGAGCGTCCGTTTGCCAACATCGATCCCAACGAAATAGCGTCGATATCGATACTGAAGGATGCCTCTGCAACCGCCATATATGGTGTGCGAGGTGCAAACGGTGTCATTATCGTTACCACCAAACGTGGTATGAAGGGGGCTGTACAGCTCGACTTCTCATCGTCGACGAGTGTAAAATCACCAACCCGTCTTCCCGAGTATCTCAATGCCTATGAAACCCTGGTTATGCGCAATGAAGCTTACAGGAATGACGGTAAATGGAGCTCAATAATTCCGGATGAGATACTCGAGCATTACCGGACACAGGATTCTCCCTATCTGTATCCCGATTTTGACTGGATGGATTTCTATTTCAAGCCGGCTGTCGACCAGCACTATAACCTCAACGCAAGGGGTGGTAATGACTTCGTTCATTACTTTACCTCTCTGAGCTACCTGCAGGAGGGAGACGTCTTTACCGTCGGTGAGCTTTTCCCCTACAAGTTCGAGAAGCACAGCGCCGGCTACTGGCACAAGCGTTACAACTTCAGGAACAACATGGACTTCTTCATAACACCCTCCACAAGACTTTCATTCAATGTTGGCGGGAACCTTAAGGTGTGGAACAAACCCTATGACGATTATACCCAGGAGGTTTGGTTTGAACCTGTTACCGTAATGCCATACTACCCCGAGGAAGCCGTCAGACAATTTCCTGACAATCTTATACCATATAATCAGACAGGCATAAGGCCAATGATTAACCCGGCCCAGGGTAATATAAGGCTCCAGTGGACAGGTGGTCGTGGTTTCAGAAGAATGAAGACTAATGAGGTACAGAGTGATGTTATTTTAAACCAGAAGCTCGACTTCATTACTCCGGGACTTTCAGTTCAGGCTAACTATTCAATCAACTCCTCTATCGGCTATAGGCAGAACTTCCCATTGTCACAATACTACGGTTTCTATCTTGATCCGTCTGATTCGACATGGACCCGCTACCACCAGGATGCCGGTGTTGACAATGAGACACCCCAGCCAAAACTTACGGTTACCAATAATGAGAGCGTAATGAGCGGCTCGAGAAGCCACTATTACAGGGTACAGGTTAACTACGACAGGACATTCGGGAACCATAACGTGACTGCCCTGGGCGTATTTTCACGCCGTATAGGAAGGGGAACAACCTCGTTCCCGACATACCAGGAGGACTGGGTAGGTCGTGCTACATACAATTATCGTGAAAAATATATGTTTGAAGCCAGTGTGTCACATACCGGATCGGAAAAATTTGCTCCCGGACTGAGGTTTGGGACTTTCCCGGCAGCAGCCGTTGGATGGCTGGTATCGGGTGAAGACTGGTTCAAAAATGCCCTGCCATGGTTCAATTACCTGAAGGCAAGATATTCACTGGGTATGGTTGGTAGCGACTCCGGTATATCAAGGTGGCTCTACATTTCGGAATTCACCTCCTCCTCGAGTGGCATAAGCTTCGGATGGCCATTGCAGACATATACCTATATTGAGGAAGGTGCGATCCCTGTAACAGATGCTACCTGGGAAGAGGCTGTCAAGCAGAACCTGGGATTCGAAATGGGTTTCTTCAAAAACCAGATCACCCTTAATGTGGACCTCTTCAATGAGCGCCGAACCAATATTCTGCAGACACGCCGTTCGGTTCCATCGTGGGTAGGTGTATCATCTATTTCAGGCAACATAGGAGAAACAAAGGCTCACGGCTTTGAGGTGGAACTCGGATGGAACAAAATGTTCCTCAATGGTTTCGGACTTTTCGGAAGACTGAACCTGTCGGGTGCCGAGAGCCGCGTCGTTTACTATGATGAATCTGAAAACGTACCGTTTAATATAAAGGCAGAAGGAAAACCCGTTGGAATTGCACAGCGTATGGGCTACTATACGCCGGCCACCGGACTTCTCAATCCGGGTTACTACCAGGACTTCGACGAGCTCTTCATGTGGTCGCGCGCGGCAGGTGTCGCTCCCATTGTCGGTGACCTTAAGTATGTTGATTTCAATGGCGATGGATCTGTCAACTCTCTCGACAGGGTGGTTTCCAACAACCCCTTCGTGCCCATCTTCAACTGGAGCACTACCATCGGTGCAATGTTCAAAAACCTCCAGATGCAGCTCGACTTCTACGGGATAAGCAATACGCAATATTCAATGCGTCAGGGTGGCATGTTCTACCTTTACCCCTTCTCCCAGAATAAGGACAACGCTATGAGAACTCATGCCGATTACTGGACCCCCGAGAACAGGGATGCTTCATATCCGGCAGTTCACTCAATTGCTACCGAGCAGTATAACTACCAGATCAACCAGTTTGGAATGGTGGAGGGCAAGTATTTCCGTCTGAGGAATGCCCGTATCGGTTACAATGTTGAGTCAAATCTTCTCGATAAGGTAGGAATCAGGAGAATGGACCTTTCTCTCATCGGAACGATTCTCTTTACATGGACTCCCTTAAAGCTTGGAGGTGATCCGGAGTGGTTCAACTCAGGAGTTGTTTTCGGTGCATATCCTATGCTGATG
>JAVEWX010000025.1:0-26799 GCA_034004335.1 Bacteroidales bacterium
GCCTCAATGGATATGCGAACAGGCAGGGCAGTGTTTCTTATCGGCTCACCCGACTCATTAAATGCCACAGCCTGGTAGGTAAATCCCTGTGGGATTTGGCCAAGGGCGGAGGGCGCAGTGAACAGGGCAAGACAAAAGACAAAAGACAAAAGTAAAAAGATAAAAGTGCGGGATGTGCCGCACACGACCGGAAGAAAGAATCGTTGCTTTCATATGATCAGTTTTTGGTCAGGCTTAATGGTTTGGGAATAAGGTAACAAGCAAGTTACAAACTAAAATTCCGCAAATCAAATTTATTTGACGAACGAGGGAAATCCGGCGTCCGGCATCCTGCATCCGGCGGCCGGCATCCGGTGACCCTGAACCGAGCCCCGACTTGTCGGGGCGAGCTCGCGACCAAAGGGAGCAACCCTGTACCTTAATTCACAATTTCGCTGCGGAGCTTTGCAACATAGTCGCGTATGTTGTTCAGGGTCCCTACCGTGATTGTCATCTCCGAGCCGGTAGATACGAGGGCCTGCCTGCTGGTGTCGATCTCGAGGTCTCCCTTGCGGAAATATATCTCAAAGGTGTCGAAGTAGCGCTTCAGGAAAAGCAGCTTCTTCGTATAAAACACTATCATCGGATCGTCATAGTAGTTCTTCATGAGACTCAGCAGCGAGGTAAGCGTATATTTCTGTTCTGCAATCTTCTGAACCACCTCGGGGTCGGGGTTCGTCTCATCGTAGGTAAGGCTTGTGGCAAGGTGCATCGCCTCTATCCAGCCACCCATAAGCATCAGACCCACAACGCTCTGCCGTCCGTCGGTGCGCAGATGATCCTCAATCATTTTATATGCCCGGTTCATAATGACAAGAATAGAATCGGGATTATCCATGTCGACCTCAACCCTCCTGATAGGCTCGGTAAGATACGACTCGGGTATATTCAGCCGGCCTGTCATCTCGCGAACCGTGAGCATGTAATTGAATATGTCCTGGTTCTTGCGGAAGATCTTCAGATAGCCCAGGTCGACGCCATAGACGCCCAAGTTAAGGGCCGCCTTTGAGCTGGTCATGTAATTGGCGGCGTTTGTCACAGGATTGAGAGAAGCCTCATCATAGGGCACCCCAAGCCTGTTGAAGATATTGCACACTTCAATGGGTGTAAGCAACCCGTAGAATATTTCCCTCTTCTCGGGAGGGATGGGTGTCTCCTCGGGTGTCTGCATCCTGTAGGTAGAGAAGGAGGGGATGAATTCCCCGGCAGACTCTTTTTTTCTTCCGCATGAAACAATTGCAACCAGCAGAATCACAGGCAACAATATGTAACCAATTCTTCTCCTCATCGGTGCATCACCTATAAATAAGGTCTAAACATAGCAAAAATAAAAACCATTTCCAACTATCACAGCACAATGCGCCTGCCCAGGTTCCTCGATATTTCATTAAGGGTTTTATTCAGTGCGTTGACCTGTTTCTGCAACCGGCTTACCGTCTCCATGTCTCCGGCCGTTGCCGCAATGCCAATCTCTGTATGCATCTTCTGGCGCATCTCCTTGATCTTGTCGCTCTTGAACTTCAGCACCGTCTCAGGCACAACCTCCTTAAGCATGCGGCCCTCCGACTCCACGAACGATTGTCTAAGGCTCCATATCCTGGCCAGCTCATACGATTCGGCAAGCATGTCAACCGACAACTGGGAAATTGCCGGGTCGGGGTGCCTTACAAAATGCTGGTCGCCCGCGAAGATGCCCTGGTCAACATGAAACCGGTACTCGGAAAAAATCTCTCCGAAGACTGCGATGGAAAAGCCCAGCTCATCGCGTGTAATCTCATTAACAATGAAATCGGCCACTGTCATCTTCACCTTTGCCCCGTCACTCTCCTTCTCTCCGATAACCTCCGAGCCATACTTCAGCAGAAGCCTTATAATCTCCCTCTCGGAGTAATAGGAAGGCGCCTCCTTAAAATCTGTTTTTGCGGGAACACGGGGCTTCACAGCAACGAGATCCTGCCCGTCGGGATAGCGGTTCCTGTCACGGAATTGCTGCTGCCGCAGCAGCTTGCTGACCTCATTGTAGAGCACCGCTTCGCTGAGGCCAATAATATTGCTGCACTCCTTGATGAACACCGTCCGTGTTATAAGCTCGGGAATGACGGCTATGCTCCTTACTATGTCGCGTATGGCCTCCGCCCTCCTTACCGGATCCCTGTCAGCATCCTTCAGCAGCAGTTCCGCCTTGAACCTGATAAAATCGGTTTCGTTGTCTGCCAGGTACCTGGTGAAGGCCTCCACGCTCAGCTTCTTCGACAGCGAATCGGGATCCTCGCCCGGAGGCAGCAAAACAATGCGCACATTCATCCCCTCCTCGAGCACCAGGTCTATCCCCCTGAGCGAGGCCTTTATCCCGGCCTCATCGCCATCATAAAGAATGGTTATGTTCTGTGTGAACCGCTTTATGAGCCTCACCTGCTCCTGCGTCAGCGCGGTACCCGACGATGCAACCACATTCTCTATCCCCGACTCATGCACCGACAACACATCGGTATAGCCCTCCACCAGGTAGCATTTATCCTCTTTTATGATTGCCTTACGGGCCTGGAAGATGCCATAAAGAATCCTGCTCTTGTGGTATATGTCCGATTCGGGTGAGTTAAGATACTTGGCGGCTTTGGCATCACTCTTCAATATTCTTCCGCCAAACCCCAGCACCTGTCCCGAAAGGGAATGGATGGGGAAGATGACCCTGCCGTGAAACCTGTCAAAAATCCTCTCCTCCTTCTCAACGGAGAGGCCTGTTTTCAGAAGATACTCCTTCCTGTAGCCATCGGCCAGTGCCGCACCGGTAAGACTGTCATATTTTTCGGGGCTGTAGCCCACTTCAAACTTTCTCAGGATATCCTCGCGGAAGCCTCTTTCATTGAAGTAGGACATGCCAACGGCTATCCCTTCATCGCTATGGAGCAGCCATTCAGTAAATTTCCGTGAAGCATACGCCGAAAGCACCAGCATACTCTCCCTCTCGGTCTGACGTTGTATCTCCTCGACAGTCAGCTCCCGCTCCTCTACTTCTATATTATATTTCCTGGCAAGGTATCTGAGGGCCTCGGGATAGCTGAGATGTTCGTGTTCCATAATGAAATTAACCGAGTTGCCCCCCTTGCCACAGCCAAAGCATTTGAATATCCCCTTTGCAGGGGAGACCGTAAAGGATGGTGTCTTTTCGTTATGGAAGGGACAGAGACCAAGGTAATTGACCCCTCTTTTCTTCAGGGTGACAAACTCCTGCACCACATCGAGTATCTGTGCCGAATCGAGTATGCGGTCAATAGTGAAATGGTCTATCATAAGCCAAAGATATAGAATCTCCGGTAACTGGTGACAGGTGAGCGGAAACCGGAAAAAGAATTATTTTTGACAATCGGCCGGCATTCCGATTTTAAAAGGAACCAATGAAAAAACTTGTTGTACTTACCGGCGCCGGCATGAGCGCCGAAAGCGGCATCAGAACTTTCCGCGACATGGGCGGACTATGGGAGGAGTATGATGTTACCGAGGTGGCCACTCCCATGGCCTGGGGGAAAAACATGGAACTCGTACTGAGATTTTACAACGAGAGACGACGGCAGCTTGAAGCCTGTGAACCAAATGCCGGGCACCGGGGACTGGCAGAGCTGGAAAAGGAATTTGACGTGCACATAATAACCCAGAATGTCGACAACCTTCACGAACGTGCCGGCAGCAGTAAAATACTTCACCTGCACGGGGAACTTACAAAAGCAAGGAGCACTGGCGATCCCTCACTCATATATGATATAGGGTACCGCGATATCAACCCTGGTGACAAATGTGAAAAGGGCAGTCAGCTAAGGCCACATATCGTGTGGTTCGGCGAAGCTGTCCCTGCCATGGAAGAAGCCGTGTCAGTAGCTTCGGGAGCAGACATCTTCGTGGTCATAGGCACCTCCCTGAATGTATACCCTGCTGCCGGATTACTGTCATATGCTCCGTCAAAGGCTTCCCTCTGGCTTATAGATCCTGCAAATATTGCGGTGAGGGCGGGAAGAAGATGCGAATTCATCAAGGCGGGAGCCGGTGAGGGGGTTAAGATCCTTGCAGAAAAGATAAGGGGATTATGATACCAGATATCAGATCCCCGATTTAGAAATGCAATTCCAATGAAACCTGTTTTATGAAAAGACGAAAGATAATTGTTGCGGTAACCGGGGCAAGCGGGTCATTATACGCCAGGCTGTTGCTCGGCAGACTGGGGTCACAGCCGGGGAATAAACTCGTGACAGCAGTCATCTTCTCCGACAACTCGAAAGAGATCTGGAAGCATGAGCTAAGAGGGGACTTCGTCTTGCCGGCGGGTATGAAACTGTATGAAAACAATGATTTCAATGCCCCGTTCGCTTCCGGATCGTCAGACTGGGATACCATGATCATCTGTCCTGCCTCAATGGGCACTATCGGTCGCATAGCTGGAGGTATAAGCAACGACCTGATTGCACGGGCAGCCGATGTCATGCTCAAGGAGCGGCGCAAACTAATTGTGGTGCCCCGTGAAACACCCTGGAACCTTATACACCTTACCAACCTGAAAAACCTGACAGAGGCCGGCGCAATAGTATGTCCAGCCAATCCATCCTTCTATACCCTGCCCGAATCAGTCAACGACCTGGCAATGACGGTGGTGGAAAGAGTACTGGACCTGGCCATGATAGAAGGAGATCACAAAAGATGGCAGCATGATGGCAAGTAAGACTGAATACCTTTGCAGCAGATTTCTCAGTTCAGTTTTGCTCCGCTCTTAAGCAGTCTCCTGTATTCAGCAACCGACATCCCCTCCTTCAGCAGGAAAGAGCGGTACAGTGAATTCGCTGAACCGAAACCACTGAGATCGGCAAGCTCATCAACAGGAAGGTTATTGTTGCCCCTGAGAAGGCTGATGGCGTGACTGACCCTGAAATTATTCACGAAAACAGTAAAGGTAAGGCCCATGTCATTATTAATGATCTTTGAAACGTATGTCCTGTTGGTACCGAGACGGGCAGTAACATCCCATATCGTAAGGTCTTTGTTCAGATATACCTGTTCCTTCTCAAAAAGCGCCATCAGGTCAGCCTTAAGCCTGGCAGGAACCTTTTCATCCGGCACCTCCTCTGAACAATGATCCTCCTCCTCCGGGATAATGACCGGCCTCTGACTGTTACCGAAAACACCCACGATAAAAATTAGAACAGTATACAATGTTGACGGAAAGGCTATCCTTAACGGGTCATCAATAAATGAACTCCTTCCTGCAACGGTATATATAGCACTCATAGCCATACCCAGCATCAGAACCATGCTCGAGACCCATACCCAGTTGATGTTCCACTTCTCCGGAAATGAAAACCTCTCAACCTGCAGCATGCGATACCTTCTTATCTTCCTGGTGGTTAGGTACCCGAATATCACAAGCTGCAGTAAATAAACCACACGCTCGGCAGATTGTATGTTCCGAATAAAAACCAGGTCCGGGTCACTGGTCCCTATGCCATAGATTGTCTGTGAAATATAATGGTAATCCTTCTCATATTCCATCCTGATATACCCGTACACCGATAGCAGGAATAATATCGTTGCGGGAAGCAGGTACGGATAGTGCTTCCTGAATGAGAATTTATGGTCACTGACCACCAGGAGCACATAGATATAATACATGGGGTATAAGGCCAGGGAGGCGAAATGGTAAAAGGTGTCGATCAGAATATAAACCTCATGAATCCTTAGAAAATAGAAAAAATGAGAGATGAATATCAAAAACGATACCATCATAATTATACCGAGATACTGTCTTGGGATATTTTTCTCTTTCCGGGGAATAAACAGGTTTATTGCCCAGAAAAGAGATACATAGGCAGGATTAAGTAACAGAATCACTATTACCAGGGACTCCATTGCAGCAGGCATTTGACTTTATAAAGCGCAATATATGAAACATTTCGGAAATCCAAAATGACAGAAACCTGCAGCGCATATCCTTTTCGGCCGAGATCCGCTGCACCCGTGAGAATATGAATCTTTTTACACTTTGAAAGTATTTTTTTACACTTTGGAGTATATGCTTCCTCCCTTAATGCCTACTTTTATCTTGTCCGGATATACCAGGATCCGGCTACAGAGAAAGGAGGAGATAAGCACTTCTCAGGGTTAATTACTAAGGGTTAATAAGACTTTCCCAATTCCCCTTTCTCTCTGTGAGCGACTCAGGGGCGTTCTGTTCCGGTCGCTCACTTCTTTTTGAGCCTGTACCCGGGCCTGTATTCGAAAATCTTGTCCCTTTCCACATCTTCATCGGTATAGGCTACTCTCTTCAGGCTGTTGGCAGCGAACATTGCAAGCTGATCATTGTACCATGGAGACCCGGGCCTTGAGCTCTGTCCGTAGGCCAGCACTGAATATGCTTTCGGAATGTCATCGAATTCAACGGCAAGTATCCATCCGTCGCCGCTGTCAGCCTTAAGCTTTCCACTGTCGCTGTTATGCCTCGAGAAGGTAAGAACACGAAAGCATCCTATTGTTCCTGATCCTCCCCCTACGGGTACATCCACATCTCCGATCACCGCGCGGTGAATATCTCCCCACGCCGGATCGAAACGTCCATACCTCCGTATAGTCTCGTTGACCGCCCATGTGAAATCAGCTGCCGCCCGTTCCGGGTCGGCCAGTCCGCGTGGAGTCTCTGCCGGTCTGTCAAATGTCCATGGTTCCCGGTAAAGCCTTGTTGCAGTGGCTGAATAACCTGCCGATGCGGGTGATGCAGTCACGTTTACCGAATCGGCCGTTGATACGTAACGGTTCCACCATGTTTCAAAGAGAATGCCGCCCCGGCTGTCAACAGCAACGGTGTTGTCCCAGCTCCTTATGACTTCAAGTGCCGGGGCAATCTCACCGACGGGGTTGGTAGCTTCAACCGCCTTAATAAGGTCATCCTTAACCCGGTCGGCCATCAGCATCTTCATGCTGTGCTTCAGTTCAACGACCTCCTCAAGGGTAAACCTGCGGCTGTTGTGGAGAAGCCCAAGGCTGTGCTGGCTGCGGAGTCTTAGCTGAGGCTCCGGGAAATAGTCGGGATAATCCTCGGGTCTCAATACCTGGTTAAGGTTTGTAACATGATATGTATCGTTCTCATTCCTGACGTATCCTCCCGGCGGATTCAGAAGCCGGGGAATGTCTTCCCATTGCACAAAATCCTGCCACATCTGGTCCGGTGAAGTTACATGCACCGCAACCGTATCTCCCGTTGCGCCGTGCGGCCGGAGGGGTATCGACGCGTTCCATACATAGTATATGTTGCCGTCAGCATCGGCGTAGGTGAGATTCGAATTTACCTTGGCACGCATCTTCACGGCTTCCTCCCACTCCACGAAATTCCGGGCCTTCATCATTTTCAGGAACTGTTCACCGCTTCTGAATTCACCATCGCCTGCCGAACGCACTATGAATATTTTTCCGTTTTCTTCCAGTATTACCGGACCGTAGGGCGTCGACAGAAACTCCCTGGTGTCTTTACCGGTGGTCTCACCTGCCTTGTATTCCACCTCAATTTTTTCACGGACAAGGGGTACCGAAGTGCCATCAATAAGAATATTGCCGGGTCTGAGAGGGTCTACATCAAATGAGTATATCTCCTCCAGATCGGGTGAGTTATTGGTTGTGGCCCAGCCCAGTCTCTCATTGAATCCTCCAATGATACCCAACGCATGGCCTATCCTGAAATCGCCATAAAAGTTGAACTTCCCGGGGACTATCATGTGGGCTTCGTAATAGCCGGCATCCCATGCAAGATGAGGGTTACGCATCAGTATTGCTTTTCCCGATACAGTCCGCTCAGGTCCCAGTGCCCAGGCATTCGATCCCTCCTCCGGATCAGGATCTTCTGTCTCCATGGCCAGCCGGGCAAGAATGTTCCCTGCAATGGAAGAGAGGACTGTGTCCTGCCTCCTCGCGTGAGCCGTAAGGAATCGTCTTACCGCTGCATTGTCGGGCCTGCTTATACTCCTTGCGTGAGCATCATAACCGGTATAGTGAGGCTTTGCCCAGTCGGGGAACTCTCCGGGATGAAGGGTAATATACCAGTTGATACCACTGGCAAATCCGTCGAGCATGTCGCGTGCGTCCTGTTCCAGTAACTGCCATGTTTCAACAGCACGCTGCCAGTTTCTCCTGGCAGAGGCATCGCTGTCGATAGCCCTCGACAGCCTCTCTCCTTCGAGGTCGTTGTACTTTGCCCATTCGCCGCGTGCCTTCAGAAGAACCTCGGGAACCCTGGCACCATAATCCTCCGCCTGCAGGTAACCCAGGGCAAAACCGGCTGCTTCCATGTCATCGGCATATATGTGCGGCACACCATAGTGAGTCCTTTTTATTATTACCCTGTCGGCCAGGGTTATGCCTATGGGATATTCCCTGCCGGCACGTTCTTCAGCAGGGTCAGCTTTCCTGAATATGCTGCAGGAACCAGTTAATACAATGATAACCAGTAAAATGGATATTTTCTTCATAAGTTGATCTTTTAATGGTGCTTTTAGTTTTGTCAGTGTAATGCAAAAATATGATATTCCTTCGTTTTATTACGGATATTGGTATCAGGACCCTGCATTTATTATCTTTGATAATATCGTTTAACCAAACCTTCAGTCTATGAATCCCCGCTTCCCTCTTCTGATCGCTGTGTTTGCAGCATTGCTGGTATCGTGTGACAGCGGCAGGAAACCCTCGCCCGGAACCGCAGTTTCAGAAATTATCTCTTCAGGTCCGGAGCTCCCTCCCGATGCAGGCTTTGGTGATTTCATAGCCTCCTATACTTCCGGGATCATCCCCTCGAACGGCATCATTGAGATACGCCTGACACCCGAATTTGCCGGGAAAGCCTCAAGAGACAAAACCTCCTCTCTTTTCAGTTTCGAACCCTCAGTAAAGGGAACCGCAGAATGGACCGACGACTTTACCCTGATTTTCAAACCTGCGAAGAACCTGCTTCCCGGGACCACCTACAGGGGCACCCTCAACCTGGGAAAGATAGGTGAGGTGCCCGATAGGCTGACAACCTTTCCGTTCCGTATTCAGACGCTGAAGCGCGACTTCAGGATCTCAATCTCCAATATTGAGACAGAGATGCCAGGGGGGAAAACATATTCACTGAATGGCGAACTGACAACCTCCGACTTCATGGAGGGCAAGGAGGTGGAGAAACTCCTTTCTCTCACCGACGGGCGCACTTCACTGCCCGTTGTATGGGAACACCCCGAAACAGGAAACCTTCACCTCTTCACCGTAAAAAACATTACAAGGGGAAAGGAACAGCGCGACATAAGAATAGACTGGGATGGCTCCAGGATAGGAATAAAGGAGAAGGGCTCGGCTGCCGTTTCCATTCCGGCTGCAGGTGTTTTCAGCCTCATCGACATCAGGCAGCACCCGGGAGAATTACAGCGTATCGACATCATCTTCTCCGACCCCGTCGATCCCGCCCAGGAACTGGAAGGCCTTATCAGGCTGTCCGACCGTCTGCCACTGACCTATGAGACATCTGCGAATATGGTTTCAGTCTTTCCCGCGGAGAAGCTCCAGGGCCCCCGGCAGGTTATCATAGAGTCCGTTCTGAGAAGCAACAGCGGTACAACCCTGGACTCAACCATCGAAAAAACCCTCAACTTCACATCCATAATGCCCGGAGTTATGGGTGTGGGTGAAGGAGTTATCCTCCCTGCCTCCTCAGGCATCATCTTCCCCTTCCGGGCTGCCGGCCTCAGCGCCGTTGACCTCACAATAATCAGGATATTCACCAACAATGCTCCATATTTCCAGCAGATGAACGACATTACCGGTTCAAGCTACATAAAGCAGTACGGCCGGCCCGTCTACCGCGGAAAAATAGAACTAAGTGCCGGAGGTGCCATTGACCTCAACACATGGAATCTCTTCACTATCGATCTTTCCGATTATGTTGATGTGGAACCGGGGGCAATATACCGGGTTGAGCTGGGCATGCGCAGGTCATACTCCCTCTATCCCTGTGCGGAACAGTCCACCCCTTCAGTATATGAACAGATGCTCGACAGGCTGGGAGAAAGCGGATGGTGGGACACCCCCGGGGACTATTGGGATGAGGGCGAGGAATGGGCACTGTTCTATAACCATGCCTACAACTGGAGGGAAAGGGAAAACCCCTGTTCGGAAGCCTATTATGGTCCCGACAAAAAACTTACCAGGAACCTGCTGGCCACCAACATAGGCCTTATGGCAAAACAGGGCTCAGACAATCGGTTGCTTGTGACGGTAAGCGATATCACCACGGCGGAACCTTTGCCTGCCGTCAACATTGAAGCCTTTGATCTCCAGATGCAGCCTACCGGTTCAGGTACCAGCGACAACGACGGTTTCGCAGTCATATCAACGGAAAGAAAGCCTTTCCTGATCATTGCATCAGCCGGGGGAGACATAAATTACCTGCGCCTGCATGACGGCTCCTCCCTGTCCGTGAGTTCATTCGATGTTGCTGGAAGTGTTCCCGAAAAGGGACTTAAGGCCTTTATATACGGAGAACGCGATGTATGGCGGCCCGGCGACACCATTTACCTCTCCATGTTCCTCAGGGAGATGAACCTCGATATTCCGCAGGACCACCCTGTCCAGTTCGAGTTACTTAATCCCGACGGACAACGTGTTGATTTCCAGATCAGCAGCGTGGGCGGCAGAAACCTGTTTACCTTCATCACGCGAACACCCGACAATGCCATCACCGGCAATTATAACGCCGTGGTGCGCATAGGAGGAGCCTCCTTCTCAAAAAGGATCAGGATTGAAACAGTCAAGCCCAACAGGCTCAAAATAGATCTTTCTTTCGACAACAGCATCCTGGGAGGCGACAGGAAGGATAACCGCGCCGACCTCAATGCGCGATGGCTCAGCGGAGCAGTATCGGGTAACCTCAACGCCATTGTTGAACTGCTGCTGAAGCCTGTGAAAACAACTTTTGAAGGATACAGCCAGTATGTCTTCGACTGCCCGGTCACTGAATTCTGGCCCGAGACACAGACGGTATTTGACGGCAAAACCGATGATAAGGGTAATGCCAGCTTCAGAATAGCTCCTGGAAAGGATATGCGTCCGGCAGGAATGCTTATGGCGCAGTTCACTACCAGGGTTTTCGAAAAGGGCGGCGATGCCAGCATCATGCAGACAAACATCCCCTGTGCTCCCTATCCGGTGTTCGCCGGCTTAAATTTTCCCGGTCTGACCGGAACGGGAAGAATCCTTTATACCGACGTCGACAACCAGGTAAACATTATTACCCTTAACCATGAAGGGAAACCTGTCAGGTCGGAGGTTGAGATTAATATCTACAAACTGTCATACCGATGGTGGTGGGAGTCGGGCGATGAACAACTGGGATATTACGTCTCAAACAACTACTACAAGCCTGTCTTCACCGAAAAAATAACAACCTCATCCTCCGGTGAGGGCAGTGTGCAATTCTTTATTCCTAAGGAGGAGTGGGGACGCTACCTGGTAAGAGCATCCGTTCCTTCGGGTCATTCCACGGGAAAAATACTGCTCGTTGACTGGCCGTGGGACTACGGTGCCAAGACAGGAGCAGGTGATGCGGCCACAGTACTGTCACTTGCCTGCAACAAGGAAAAATATGCACCCGGAGAGAATATCGAAATATCGTTCCCTGCTCCCGACGGTGCCAAAGCCATTGTCACCCTCGAGAACGCAGGGGGTATCATCGACAGGTTCCGTACCGACACAAAAAGTCCCAATACGGTAATTAACATAAAGGCGACTCCCGGCATGGCTCCCAATATCTATGTGTATGTAACTCTCATCCAGCAACATGCACAAACAGCGAACGACATGCCTGTAAGGCTCTACGGCATCGTCCCGGTTATGGTTGAGGATCCCGGCACACGACTCATGCCTGTAATAGACATGGCCGATGAAGTAAGGTCAGAAAAAACCTTTGAAGTGAAGGTGAGTGAAGCCTCAGGCAGGGCGATGAGTTATACCCTTGCCGTTGTGGATGAGGGCCTGCTCGACATAACCGGCTACCGGACACCCGATCCCTGGAGCCGGTTTTATGCCCGTGAAGCCCTGGGAGTAAAAACCTGGGATATCTACGACTATATTCTCGGAGCCTTCGGGGGAAGGCTTGAGAAGATCTTCACCATCGGAGGCGATGAGGCTCTCCCCGACAGGGCCTCCCAGAAGGTTAACAGGTTCAGGCCGGTGGTAAGATTTATCGGTCCGGTAAAACTAGATGCCGGAAAAACCAACACTCATACCATTGGCATGCCTCGCTACACCGGGTCGGTACGGGTAATGTTAGTTGGCGGCAGCTCAAAAGCCTACGGTTCAGCCGAGAAACAGCTGTTTGTCCGCGATCCCCTGATGCTCCTGGCCACTGCTCCCCGCGTGCTCAGTCCCGGTGAAACAGTGACCCTCCCGGTAACACTTTTCGTGCAGGATGATAAGATAAGGTCGGTAACCGTTACCGCCTCCGGTAATGAAAGAATATCGTTCGCCTCCAACAGGCAGGATGTTGAAGTAAAGGGGATGGGCGAGACCGACCTCGGGTTCATATTCACGGCATCTGAAAAGCAGGGCCGCGGAGAGATAAGGGTTGTGGCAGAGGGCGACGGCGAGCGCGCGGAATACTCATTTGAGATTGAGATACGAAGCCCCAATCCGCCGGAGACAAGAACCCTGCTGACAGTACTGAAGAAGGGAGAGAAAATGGAAAAGAGCATTGTCCCGTTCGGTATTGATGGAACCAACAGCGCCTCGCTCGAGATATCATCCCTGCCCTCGGTGAACCTCGGAGAAAGACTGGATTATCTTACCGGCTATCCTCACGGTTGTACGGAACAGATAATCTCAGCGGCATTTCCTCAGCTCTACCTTAAACAACTTTTCAGGGATGACAGGGGACTGATGACAAAAACCTCGGCCAATGTCCTTCAGGCTATCAACATATTGATGTCGCGACAGATGACTGACGGCAGCATGGCCCTCTGGCCCGGTTCGTCATACCAGCCCGACCTGTGGATCACCTCCTGGGCCGGGCACTTCATGACAGAGGCCTCGAGGAACGGTTATAACATCCCTTCATCATTCATGAACAGGTGGCTTTCATTCCAGAGAAGGGAGGCACAACAATGGAGGTGGGATGAGAAGTATAAACAGACGGCCATCGTTCAGGCTTACAGGTTATACACCCTGGCCCTGGCCGGGTCGCCGGAAAGAGGAGCCATGAACAGGCTGAGGGAGACGCCCGGCCTGCCGCGTATTGCAGGGTGGTTCCTGGCAGGATCATATGCCCTGTCGGGTCGCCCTGAGGCAGCAACGGAACTGATTGATGTTAGGACACTTGCAACCGAAGAGGAGTATACAGGCTGGTATTACGGAAGCGGCCTCCGCGACAAGGCAGTGATACTTCATACACTCCTCCTGCTGAAGAATGAGGAACAGGCACTAATACTACTCAGGGATATATGCGACCAGATGTCGGGAACCGGATGGTTCAGCACCCAGTCGACTGCCTGGGGTCTCTATGCCTGGATGAAGTATGTTGAGGTATACGGCGGTGCACAGGAAGGAGAGGCAAAATTTGCCGTCACACTCAACGGCCGCAGGGAGGATAATCGCCTTGCAGACGGTCCGGTATATAAACAGGACATCGAACCCTTCATCTCATCAAACAGCCTCATCGTGGAGAATAACTCCGAATCACCTCTCTATGTGACCCTGGTGATGAAGGGAGTGCCGGCAGCAGGTGTCGCATCAGCGGAAGACAGGAACCTGGCCATGCGAATAGAATACACCGACCCCGATGGCAAAAAGATCAATCATACCGAACTGAAGCAGGGCACCGACTTCATGATGGTGACAAGGGTGACCAACAACTCCTACCGTGCTGTGAGCAATATAGCCCTCACACAGATGATGCCTTCAGGCTGGGAGATAAGGAACACCCGCCTGTTTGAAGTCACCACGGCGGTTGATGAAAGCACATACGACTACCGCGATTTCAGGGATGACAGGATTAACACCTATTTCAGCCTTGGCCCGGGGGAGACAAAAACCTTCGTGGCGCTGCTGAACGCCTCTTACAGCGGTGAGTTCAACCAGCCTGCCATATGGTGCGAGGCAATGTACGACGGGAATTATTATGCGCGGGTGCCGGGAGAAAAAGTTAAGGTAACAAGGTAGCCATATTGTCACTTGTATGTAATCTGATTAAACACCACACCGGTAGCTGTTCCGGGCATTATGAAACTGAAACATGCATTAAAAATAATCTTCAGCCCGGTGCTGGTGAAGATAAAAGACGGCCCCCTGCGCGGCAGGAAATGGATACTTACCACAGGAACCCGTTTTATTTCCGGGAAGTATGAACCCTACAAGACCGAAGCCATTCTGAAAAACTTCTCGAAGGGAGAGATATTCTATGATATTGGGGCACATTTCGGATATTTCTCAGCCATCGCAGCATCGATAAATGAAGAAGAGGGCCGCGTCTTTGCCTTCGAACCCAGGCCAATGAATGCAGGGTTCTTCCGCAGGCACATGAAGGCCAACGGTTTTGACAGGGTCATCCTCTTCGAATCTGCTGTGGGCAATACCGACCAGGAGGTTCATTTTGATGACTCCCGCGGATCGGCAAAGGGAAGGATCGATGAGAAAGGCAACCTGAGAGTCAGACAGGTTTGTATCGACCATATGGTTGACAGTGGCCTTCTTCCTCTTCCAACATTTGTGAAGATTGATGTTGAGGGAGGGGAGATCAACGTGCTCAAGGGCCTGGAGAAGGTAATCAGGAAAGCCAGGCCAAAGATGGTTATAGCAACACATAACAAGGCCTGCCACGATTTTGTGCTGGATTTCCTGGAAAGGAATAATTACAGATATGAGGTATTCCTTCCCACCGGCCTGAGGGGTGATACTGAAGTTGCGGCATTGCCCCTGCCTGAAGCAGGTAACAGCTGATTCTTAGTGTGAAGGAGATAATGTTACTGAAAAAGGCAATACTCTTTCTTTTCTGTCTCTTCCTGGCGGTGGTTTTGATTGCCCCCATGCCCAGGTTCAGCACCCCTCTGTCGACTGTTGTGGAAGCATCCGATGGCTCATTGCTGGGAGCCCGCATTGCCGGAGACGGACAGTGGCGGTTCCCGGTAGCCGATTCGGTTCCCGATAAATTCATGAAAGCACTGCTGACCTACGAGGACAGGCATTTCTTCCACCACCCGGGTGTCAATCCTGTTTCAATGGTGCGGGCTATGGCAATGAACATACGGAGCGGCAGGATTGTCAGTGGGGGGAGTACCCTTACTATGCAGGTGGCACGCCTGGCCGGCGGCAATAAACCCAGAACCTACAGGCGGAAGATGGTGGAAATTCTTTCGGCGCTTAAACTCGAGCTTTTCAGGTCGAAGAGCGAAATACTGATGATGTACTGCGCCAATGCCCCCTTCGGAGGAAATGTCGTGGGCCTCGAGGCGGCAGTATGGAAATACTCGGGCTATCCGCCTTTCAGCATGACATGGGCCGACGCTGCAACATATGCGGTACTTCCCAATTCGCCGGCACTGGTTCATCCGGGCAGAAACAGGGAGTTGCTGAGGGAAAAACGCGACATTTTGCTGGAAAGGATGTACGAGAGAGGCCTCTTCGACACCCTTACCCTCATCCTCTCGATCGGCGAGCCTGTCCTGCCAGTGCCTCCTCCTCTGCCGGCCCTGGCCCCTCATCTGACCGACTGGTTTCACCTTAACAACAGGGGACAAAGGATCAGGACAACCATCGACGCGTCACTGCAGAGGAAGGCTGTTGAAGTTGTCGATGCCATCTCGGGTGAACTGCAGAGCAACCTGATATTCAACGCAGCCTGCATTATAGTAGCGGTCGGCAACGGAGAGGTACTGGCATACGTGGGCAACAGCAGTGCCGACACCAATGACTTGCACGGGCATCATGTCGACATAATAAGATCGCCGCGTAGTACCGGAAGCATCCTTAAACCGGTTCTCTATGCGGGAATGCTCTCGTCGGGTGAGATGCTTCCGGAAACCCTGCTGCCCGATATACCCGTGAGGTTCCCCGGATTTGCCCCCAGGAACTTCGACGGAAGCTATTCTGGCGCTGTTCCTGCTTCAATGGCCCTTGCACGATCGCTGAACATACCTTCCGTGAAGATGCTTCGCGATTACACTCCTTCCCGGTTTCAGATGCTCCTTGCCCGTACCGGTCTTACAAGTTTTACCAGGCCTCCCGAACATTACGGATTGTCAATGATACTGGGAGGTGGTGAGGTGTCGCTGTGGGAACTTACCGGCATGTTTGCATCCCTGTCAAGGGTTCTTAACAGATATAACCGCGAGGCAGCATATGGTTCCGGCGACTACCACGCGCCCATACTTGTGGCTGCAGACACCGCGACATTCAAATACGTGCAGGACCCCGATCCGCCGCTGACGGCCGGCGCCATATGGCTCACATACAATGCCCTGCGCAAAGTTAACCGTCCCGACTCTGAGTCGGGCTGGCAGTTCATGGGCAGCTCTCCCGATGTTGCCTGGAAAACGGGCACGAGCTTCGGATTCAGGGATGCCTGGGCAGTGGGAACAACCACCGATTATGTTATTGGCGTGTGGGCTGGAAATGCAGACGGCGAGGGAAGACCGGGACTAACCGGCGTGGCATCGGCTGCACCAATACTGTTCGATCTTATCGGTTATCTTAATCCCCGCGGCTGGTTTGCAAGGCCCGGTAGCGAGGAACTGACACTTGCATCAATCTGCTCGGAAAGCGGACACAGGGCCGGACCCGACTGCAGGGAGCGGGTCGACATGTGGATACCTGTGGCCGGACTAAGGACTGAGGCCTGTCCGTTTCACAGGATTATAACCCTGAATGCTGACCGTACGGCCAGGGTAACATCATTGTGTGCTGAACCCTCTGACATAATAAGCGAACCCTGGTTTGTCCTCCCCCCTGCCATGGAATTTTTCTACAAAAAGAGAAATCCGGCCTACCGGGTGATGCCTCCTGTAGCTCCTGGCTGCAGCGAGGGAAACAATATCCCCGAAATGGAGTTCATCTATCCTCCGGGGGATGCGGGGATCTTCATCCCCCGCGATCATACTGGAGAGCTGACCAGGTTCGTGGCTGAAATTGTACATCGCGATCCGGGAATGAAAGTATTCTGGCACCTCGATGATGAATACATGGGTGAGACCAGGTTCATTCACCAGACAGAGATATTGGCGAGTGAAGGCACCCATGTCATAACTGTCGTCGACCTTAAGGGAAACAGGGCCGAGGCCCGGTTCACGATAAAAAAACAAACCCAATGATCAGGATTATACCGGGGGTATTTTCATATATTTGCTTTCAGAACTAAAAGCAAATCCAAAATGAAAACTAAACTTAACTATTTCTCACGACTCTCATTGCTTTTTGCAATGATGTTTATAATCGCCGCCTGCGGAGACAAGGCTGATGTGAAAAAAGCCACCACCGGACTTCAATCTCTGATGGAGCAGTCGGGCACCGTTGGACTGGCCGTGGCAGTGGTAAGGGACAATGAAATCATCTATACTGCATCATTCGGGAGGAAGAGCATCGAAGACAATACACCGTTGAAGGATGGAGACATTTTCAGGATAGCCTCCATCTCGAAATCATTCACCACCACAACCCTGCTCCACCTGCTCGAGGAGGGAAAAATCAGTCTCGACGATGATGCCGGCGATATAGTGGGATTTCCCATCAGGAACCCCAAATTCCCCGATATACCCATTACTGTGAGGATGCTGCTTTCTCATATCTCGAGCCTCAACGACTCGCGCGGCTACGGAAACCTCAACCTCATCAACCCTTCGGTGAACGATAACTGGGCGCGCTCATACAACGACTACGCACCGGGCACGAAGTACCAATATGCTAACCTCGGTTTCAACACTCTGGGTGCAATAGTCGAAAAGGTATCCGGAACCAGGTTCGACCTTCTGGTAAAACAGGTGGTCATTGATCCCCTCGGACTTAACGCCGGTTTTAATCCCGACAACCTCGACAGGAATCTCTTTGCAACCCTGTACCTGCCCGACTCTACGGTTAAGACGGCCGAAGGATGGCCCACCTTCAAGCCCCAGCCTGCTGCCTACCAGAGCCGCTCCGAACAGATAGATACGGGTTATATGATGGGCTACAGCGCACCTCTCTTCTCACCTACCGGCGGCATGAAGATATCAGCCCGCGATCTGGCCAGGTATATGATAATGCATATGAACTACGGCATTGACCCCTCAACGGGAACCAGGATACTTAAGGAGGAAACCTCCAGGTTGATGCAGACCGATGTTGTGGAGGTCGATGAGGATAATATATACTGCATGGCCCTGAAACATACCACCGACCTGATACCCGGGGTAAGGATGACAGGCCACACCGGATCAGCCCACGGTCTGAAGAGTGCCATGTTCTTCGAACCCGAAAGGAAATTCGGGTTCGTAATGATGACCAACGGCATAACACATGAGTATGGCAGAACGGTAAACGGCTATACCCGTATACAGGGTGAGGTCATCAGGCTGCTCTACGACGTTTTCATCAAATAACCGGAACCGGGCCCCGACTTGTCGGGACGAGCCCGCGACCGAAGGGAGCAACCCTGAATCCATTTAATAATTCCATTCCCTTGACTTTCACCGGGGAATGGCATAAATTTATATCCCTGTGACTTACAGGAATATTGAATTAATGCCTTTTTTCACGACTGATAAACTGTTTTTATGGCAACTGTTAATGAACTTCTAATCCAGAGAGTGTTTCAGGAGATGCTGAAATACAAGCCCTCAATGCAGAAAATGCTGATTGCTGATGACGAGGAAGAGGAGACCTTCGACACCCGGTTGCTGGGCGACATGATCATCAGAAACTTCCCCTGGCCCATAGGGGTTGAACTGAGAAGGCTCTTCTCGGCCTCAACGAGGCAGCTTGACCGGATGCGTCTCGACCAGATATTCAGGACGATAGAACGGACCATGCAGTTCCTGGGCTTCCTGATGATATGCCAGCTGTGGAAGGATGCCAGGGAGGGCAGGGTCACGCCCCCTGACGGCTTCCGCAGGGAGTTTGCCGATCGTATAATGGTACTCAGCATGGGTAACTATACCTGGCTCGTAAGGGCGATAGGAACCCTGATACAGGAAAGTGGACTGCCCTGGTTTATGCCTGAGATGGGTGAAAACTTCGACAAGAAGTTCTATGCAGCTCTCGATTTCTGGGTTCCCGAGAGGAATGAGATAGGCCACTTCCAGATAAACCTCACCAACGAAGAGATAGAGAAACGCTGCGTGGAGTATGAGGAAAAGCTCACCTTCATCCTTGAGCGTATAGCCTTCATCTGCAAATACAAGCTGGTCTCGGTTCGCGAAATAAAGGTAATCCATCCGAAGAACCGTGAAGCAAGGTTTAACCACGTCATCGACCTTCTGAGCAGCTCGGATTCCGGCTTCAAGGCACAGGAAATTGAAGAGGCACGATATACCGAAAGCAACTCAGTGCTGCTGATGAAGTCGCTGAAGACAATTGACGAATATCTCAACTTGTCACCACTGCTAATCGACACCAACTCGGAGGTCATCGACGACAAGGAGAAGTTCGACATTAAGAAGGACATATTCCTCTATACCAAGTACAGGTCGGGCCACCTTATGTATGCCGGAACCGAAGTTACGGAGAAGGTCGACCTGCGGAGCCTGAATAATTATCCCCTCCTGGTTGATCAGTTCAGGGATATGATAATGACTATTTCGGACGCAAAAATTGAATAACAGGAACATGAAATCCCCTTTCAAATTCCTCGACAGCTACACCAGGGAGGACCGTGCTATCTTCTTTGGCCGCGACCGCGAGATAGAAGAGCTCTATCACCGTGTATTCGAAAGCAGGATACTGCTGGTATATGGCATATCAGGAACCGGAAAATCGTCGCTCATCAACTGCGGCCTGGCAAACAAGTTCAGCGAAACCGACTGGCTGCCCCTTAACATCCGCCGTGGTACCGGCATCATTCAAAGTATGGGTTCTGCTGTCAGCCATGCTGCCATAACCCCGGTTGAAGAGACCATTTCCACTCCCGCCGGGTTCATTAAGGCCGTCCGGTCAGTATACCTCGATCATTACAAACCCCTTTTCTTCATCTTCGACCAGTTTGAGGAGCTGTTCATATTCGGAACCCGTGAGGAACGAAGGGAGTTCATATCCATCGTTAAGGCGCTGACCGGATCGGACCTTCAGTGCCGTTTCATCTTCGTCATGCGCGAGGAGTACATGGCCGGGGTGACCGAGTTTGAAAAGGTCATTCCCACCTTCTTCTCCAACAGGCTGCGCATTGAAAAAATGTCGCACCTCAATGCCCTTGAAGCCATCGAGGGCCCGTGCAATGCATTCAATATCAGCGTGGAGGAGGGCTTTGCGGAGGCGCTCCTCGAAAAACTCAGTCCGGGTGAAGCTGATGTGGAGCTTACCTGGTTACAGGTGTTCCTCGACAAGATATTCCACATGGCTGCAGAGAATCCCCCGCCTGCCGGGGAAAGAGAGGCTGCTACCCATTACTTTACACTCTCCCTTCTCGAAAAGACAGGTAATGTCTCTGATATCCTGGGCTCCTTCCTGGATGAACAGATCGCGTTGATGCCGGACCCGGGTTCAGCGCTTTCGGTCCTGAAGTCCTTCGTCTCCGTCAAAGGCACTAAGCAACCGATGAACCTTGAAGAAGCCAGGGAATATGCTCTTACCCTGGGAAAGGATCTGAGTGATGCCGAAATGAATGATCTGATCCTGGCATTTGTGAACCTCAGGATACTATGCGATAAGGACCAGGATGGAAGATACGAGCTCCGTCATGATGCCCTTGCAGCAAAGATCTATGAAAAATTTACAGTTGCGGAAAAAGAGTTGCTTGAGGTCAGGAAGTATATCGAAAATGCATATTATGCCTATGAAAACAGGGGCCTCTGGCTTAGCAAAGATGACCTCGATTATCTGGCCGACTATGAAAACAGGCTTTTTCTTCCCAGGCAACTAACTGATTTTATTACCCTCAGCAAGGAAAAATTAAATGCCCGCAGTAAAGCTCTCAAGAGGATCACCACGACATCGATCCTTGTGTTCCTTCTTATCCTGGCCGTTGCCCTCAGATTTTATATCAGCACCATGGAAGAGGGAAACATCAACAACATATTCAGATCAACACTCATGCTGTCTGTAACTGATCCATTGGAAGGACTGATTGCAGAACTCGATCTGTGGCGGCTCGACAGTACTTCCAGCCAGCTGCACAGTCTTATACTGAATGACTTTCAGCGAATACTGTCGTCAGATGCAGACTCGTCTGAAGCCCTCTTCCAGATCAGTGAAACCTTTAAACCTGTCAATCTGAAGGCAGATATTGTGAAAGCAGGCATAACCTCTGACGGTAAATACATAACCGGGTGGCTGGAAGATCAGAGTGTGTTCATATTCACAACCGGCAGCCGGGAGATTAAATATTTCAGGCCTGATGATAGAATCAGCTCCATTGAGGTTGCAGAAGAATGCTTATGCCTGGCCGTAATCTGTGAAAACAACAGGGCCTCGGTATACGATTTTGACGGCAACAGACTGTATGACTTTACGGTGAGCCTCAACGATGTCACAAACAAAAACCTTGTAAGGTTCTTCCCCCGGGGCTGTGCTCATACTGCGGCCGCAAAGGACAATATTGCACAAATATATGACAGCACCGGAAACATTATCGATGAGCTGAGGGCACATTCAGGCAGGGTGAACTCCGTTGATATCTCTCCCGACGGAAAATTCATGGTTACTGCGTCTGATGACCGGCTGGTCTATATCTGGAGATATAACGACAACACCGGTAAATTCCTTGTTTACGATACCCTCAGGGGACATACTGACAGGATCTGGTCATGCCGGTTCAACAAAACAGGCAAATATATCATTACCGCCTCTGCTGACAGCACAATAAGGATATGGGACCTAAAGGGCATACACATTAATCCCCAGCTCAACTTCATGTTACATAACACCCGCTGGCGGTTTAATACGGGGGAATATGATGAAGATGCATTCAATCCCCGGTATGCTGATTACTATGGTAAATTCTGTGATGCCTCATTCAGCCGGCTGGAACTGGAGATAATTGCTACCGGTTACCATACATCAATCGATTCGGCAGGGAACACAAGTGTCGATTATCATAAAGTTCTGTTTTACGACGGAACGGGTGGATTCCCGTACGGCTACAGAAGGTCATTCTTTGTGGGGCCTGAAAATGATAAAATGATTCTGCCAATGAAATTCTCGGAACTTGTGATTTCTGCACCCAGCAAACTTGCCGCTGCTACAGAGACAACCGGAACACAGTCATATCTTATCACCGGGACGAATTATATTATTATGACCGTAACCGGCAAAAACCCGATGTTCGCGACCGACGGAAAGGACTTTTGCTGGACCTCAGGAGAGAAGATATTCTCGCTGCCGGTTCATCCTGAAAAAATCAGAAAGATCATTGAGCCTCTCAGAAAACTGTCAGCAACAGACAAGCCTGTTCTCGTAGAAATCTAGGTTATTCGGGTTCTTCTTTAGTCTGGTCTTCAATTGCATAATCTTCCATCCCGAAAGCGTAAGGTGAAACGTAGGTGGATGCCTTTGTCTGATCAGAACCGAAAATGACTGCATTCAGCTCAGGTATCATGAACCGGGCAACATACAGAAACAGGATGAGTGACCAGGGTATCAATATTTTCCTGAAGATTCGCTTGAACAAGGGCTGCCAGTCAATATACCCCGATGAAGGAAGAGTAAGGAGAATAAATAATGTGCCTGCTATAAGGCCGGTAAAACCAATTATTATAATACCCCCGTTTCCTGCCCAATGCTGCATTTTAAACATAAGGCCCATGTATGCTATTGAGATAACACAGCTTCCGATAAAAGTAAGCCTGCTGAAATGGGATTTCCTGCCGGCCAGGTAGAGGCAGCGGATACCAAACATGAAAATACCCGCGCTTAGCAGTGAAGAAAAGCATGTGATGATAAATCCTGCCAGGGGCCAGTGGTTCCGCTTGAAAAAGATGCCGGCAACCAACAATGATAAAAATATTACAATAGTTGTAATAGATTCCGCTCTCGAATAGATGAAAAGCTGAATTACCCAGAGCAGGGCCAGTAAAAATGTAATTACTATCAGCAAAATCATAACTCCCGAAAGATCTCCTGTGACGGCAGCAAGAAAAGTGTTCAGAATTACCAGAAGGATTGTCGGCAGCCATACCCACCTGCATACCCTTCTAAGGTGCAGATTATCCTGTAATCTGATTGCAAATGAGGAGACCATTGCAAGAAAGGCATACGCAAAAACCGGTAATGGAATAATATTGATATCAGAATCAATAATGTAACTACCGGCAATTATCCAGACAAGTGAAAGAACCAGGGCAACAGAGGAGATGATCACTATCTTCCTGTGAAGTGAAGCTTCCATTATTTCCGATTATTCAGAATAAAGTTACACCATTCCCCGCCATTTCACAATTTTTTTTCTGTATGAGGATACATAGCCTCTCCGGTGGTAATTCCACAGATTTGCACTTTTATGGCTGATTACCACCCTTTTTGAAATTCCACATAATCTTACTACATTTACCTGTAAGCAGAGATCAAAGTGGCAAAAGCAACTCCTATCGATATAGCCAATGAATCGCTCTGGCAGTCAAGGTTCGGAGACCCGGCAAAGGTAGCCGAAGGGGCGCTCAAGATCCTGAAAAAAGCCGAAAAAACTGATTATCAGAGGGGTGTCGCCTATGCCAACCTTAACATCGCCGCTGCATACTTCTACCAGTCACGGAACGATATCGCGCTGAAACACCTGTCTGAATCATTCCACTGGTTTGAGAAAAACAAGAATGAAAAGGGGTATGTCAGGGCTCTCCTTCTGAAAGGGAATATCCATGAGAGCTTCGGTGATTATGATAAGACCTTGCTGCTCTGGCTTGAAGCCTTTAAGAGCTCAGTGACAATAAACGACAGGGAGTGCGAGGGGGAGTCATGCAGCCAGCTGGGGCTAATCTATTCAAGGCTGTGCAACTTCACAAAATCTCTTGAATACTTCAACAAGGGGCTGAAGATCAGGGAAGAGCTTCTCGATGAAAATGGTGCTGCTTCATCTCTGAACAGGATAGGGATGGTGCTGAGGCAGATGAAGAAGTATGACGAGTCGCTCGAATTCTATTTCCGCAGTCTCGCAATAAGGGAAAGAAACAATCTTTTTTCGGCAATTCCCTGGACAATGCTCGGTATCGCCAGCACATACGAGGAGATGAATGATCATCCAGCAGCCCTCGGTTACTACGAGAAGGGTATGACCGGAGGCGACAGGCGCTGTACCCTGCAGTGCATGATGGGGATGGGTAGGATAAACAGCCTGGCGGGAAAACTGCCTGAAGCGGAGAGACAGCTTAAGGATTCCCTTGAATTGGCACGGGAACTCAAAGCCCAGTCACTCATTGCGGAAGCCGCAGCCGCCCTGGCCAGCCATTATGAGTCGGCAGGCGACGCCCTGAAAGCGCTTGAGTACCATAAGCTATACCATAAGACCAGGGAGTCGGTGCAGAGCGAGGAGGCACAAAGCCGGTTCAGAAATATTGAGATATCGCATGCCGTCGAAAAATCAGAACAGGAAAAGGAGATATACAGGCTCAGGCATGTGGAACTGAAAAAGGCCTACGACCTGATAGAGGAAAAAAATCGCGACATAACGGCGAGCATCAACTACGCGAGCCGGATACAACAGGCCCTGTTGCCCGATATGGCGGAGATCAGCGATCTCGGGAAAAAATGTTTCGTGTTCCTGCTGCCAAGGGATATAGTGAGCGGTGACTTCTACTGGTTTACGGAAGTCTCGGGCATATTGGTGATAGCCGCCGGTGACTGCACCGGACACGGAGTACCGGGGGCCCTGATGAGCATGCTCGGAATATCGTTCCTCGAAGAAATCGTCACCAACCGTAAAATAACCGATCCCGGACTTATACTCAATAACCTGCGCCGTGAGGTGCAACGTGCACTCCGGCAGAAGGGCGAAAAGGAGGAGGCCAAGGATGGAATGGACCTGGCCCTCTGCTCGATCGACATGGCTGCCGGAACACTTTGGTATTCAGGAGCCTACAACAACCTTTACCTGGTACGCAACGGAGAACTCACTGAATATCCGGCCGACAGGATGCCGGTTTCAATATCCGACCGATCGGAAAAGGAGTTCACAACTCATGAAATTAAAATCAGCAGGGGAGACATCTTCTACATGTTCTCCGATGGCTATGCCGACCAGTTCGGCGGACCCGACAACAAAAAATTCAAGTACACGACTTTCAAGAACCTGCTTCTCGGAATACACCGGCTACCACTGAAACAGCAGAAGACAAGGCTGGAAAGGGAATTCCTGAAATGGAAGGGGTCAAATCCCCAAACCGACGATGTGGTGGTAATAGGGTTCAGGGTATAGTGGCGTAGTGACTTAAAGGCGTAGGAGACGTTGCGCGTTGCGCGTTGCGGGTTAAGTGTTCTGAGTTTTGGGTTTGCTCCCTTCGGTCGCGAGCTCGCTGCGTTCGGTTCCGGATGCCGGACGCCGGACGCCGGATGCCGGACGCCGTTTTCAGATTATCATCCCCGCTGCCACGGTATTGTTGGTTCCTTCATCAATAAGTATGAAGCTCCCGGTGGTATGGTTGACTACATGCGGGTCGGTGAAAAGCGGTTTGGCGGTATGTATCCTTACCCGTGCAATATCATTCATCCTCACATCAAGGTTTACGGTATCGCGCTCAACGGTGTTGATGTTCAGCCTGAATATCACCTCCTTCACGATGCACCTCACCTCATTGGCGGTATGGCGCAGCAGGTATTTGCCGTTAACCTGCAGGGGCTGTTCACTGAACCAGCATATTCTCGCCACCACTTCGGTGGTAATCGCCGGCATTGAATCGGCAGGAACAATCATGTCGCCCCTGCTTATGTCTATGTCATCCTCCAGTACCAGCGCAACCGATTCGCCTGAGCCAGCGGCCTCATGACTCTCATTGAAGGTATCAATACTCTTTATTTCGGAACCAAGACCCGATGGTAACGCGACCACCTTCTGACCGCGATGGAATGCACCACCGGCAATGCGCCCCGCATAACTGCGGTAATCGGGATAATCGGCCGATAGCGGCCTTATCACATACTGCACCGGGAAACGTGCAGGTGCCTTATCCCTGTCGCCATTGATCTCAATCGTCTCCAGCAGCTCGATAAGGGTAGGACCATCATACCAGGCCATGTTTCCCGATTTTTCCACCACGTTGTCACCCATCTTGGCACTTATGGGTACATAGTATGTGTGCTTAACACCTATCTTCCCGGCAAGCTGCTCAAGTCCGGAGCGCAGTTTACCAAAAGATTCCTCACTATAGCCCGCAAGATCCATCTTGTTGATGCAGAACACTATATATCTTATATCGAGAAGCGAGGCTATGTAAGCATGACGGATGGTCTGCTCAACAATGCCGTTGCGTACATCAACCAGGATAAGTGCCAGGTCGGCAGTTGAAGCCCCGGTAACCATGTTGCGGGTATACTGTATATGCCCCGGTGTATCGGCAATGATGAACTTACGTCGCGGTGTGGCAAAGTAACGATAGGCCACATCGATGG
>JAVEWX010000171.1:0-5500 GCA_034004335.1 Bacteroidales bacterium
ACCCCACGAGCAGTTAGCCAAATTTGGCGGGGCAAAAGTGTTTATCAAGCCTGCATCGGAGGGTACCGGGGTAAAGGCCGGAGGCGCCATGCGTGCGGTTCTTGAAAGTGTCGGAGTGAAGAATGTACTTGCCAAGTCGAAAGGCTCATCAAACCCTCACAACCTGGTTAAAGCAACATTCGCAGCCCTTCTTGAGATCCGCGATGCCGTTCATATCGCCGGTCAGAGAGGTGTGAAACTGGACAAAGTTTTTAATGGTTAGCAATAATTGATACTATGGCAAAAATTCGTATCACCCAGGTGAAAAGCAAGAACGGAAAACCCGAAAGGCAGAAAAGAACACTCGAGGCCCTCGGTATCCGCAAACTCAACCATAGTGTTGAACACGAAGCAACGCCCCAGATAATGGGCATGGTTGCCAAGGTCAGCCATTTGGTAAAAGTTGAGAATATTTAGGTAATAATCAATAGTTGAAAGATATAACATCATGGATTTAAGTAATTTAAAACCTGCAAAAGGCTCTGTGAAAAGGAGCAGGCGTTTGGGCCGCGGCCAGGGTTCCGGAAAAGGCGGAACTTCGACCAGAGGTCATAAAGGCGCAAAGTCCAGGTCGGGCTATAGCAAGAAGATAGGGTTTGAAGGAGGACAGATGCCGATTCAGAGAAGGGTACCCAAATACGGTTTTAAAAATATCAACCGCAGGGAATACAAGGGAATAAACCTGAGTGTTCTTCAGAACCTTGCAGAGAAAAACAATTTTGACAAAATCGACTTTGATGTTCTTTTGAAAGCCGGGTTGGTTTCAAAAAACGCCCTGGTAAAGATTCTTGGCAATGGAACCCTTGAAAGAAAACTTGAAGTTCATGCCCATGCATTCAGCAAATCAGCAGAAGCTGCAATTGAAGCAAAGAACGGAACTGTCGTAAAACTTTGATTCCATGAGATTCATTCAGACCATAAAGAACATTTTCAAGATAGAAGACCTAAGGGCAAGGCTGTTATATACTTTTGGCATAATTATGCTTTACAGGCTCGGAGCCTATGTCTCCCTGCCCGGTATAAACCCTCAGTTCCTGGGTAACCTGCAGGAAAGCACCTCGCAGGGTATCATGGGGCTTCTTGACATGTTCTCGGGAGGTGCATTTTCGCAGGCATCAATATTCGCCCTCGGGATTATGCCCTACATCTCTGCGTCAATCGTGGTCCAGCTTCTGGGGATAGTATTTCCCTATTTCCAGAAACTTCAGAAAGAGGGAGAAAGCGGAAGAAGGAAAATGAATCAGTATACAAGGTACCTTACTGTGATAATCCTTATCCTCCAGGCTCCCACATACCTGATCAGCCTTACACGGACGCTCGATGCGCAGGCCTTTGTGTTGACAGGTTCATATCACCGCTTTTTCATGATATCGTCGACAGTCATCCTTACTGCCGGAACGATATTTGTAATGTGGCTGGGTGAAAAAATCACCGACAAGGGAATAGGCAATGGTATTTCGCTGATAATAATGATCGGTATTATAGCGCGCCTGCCTCAGAATTTCCTGTTCGAATGGGGAACCAGGATGAACGGTACAGGAGGACCCATTGCCCTCATCGTTGAGATTATATTCTGGTTTATTGTGATAATAGGGTGTATATTGCTTGTGCAGGGGACCCGGCGGGTGCCGGTTCAGTATGCCCGGCGGATTATCGGAAACAAACAGTACGGAGGGGTGAGACAGTATATTCCGCTGAAGGTAAATGCTGCAGGCGTTATGCCGATAATATTTGCCCAGGCTATAATGATGCTCCCGATGCTGCTTGCAGGATTCAAGGATGAGAGTTCGGCTTTTGTTGTTACTTTCTCGAACATCTACGGGTTCTGGTATAACATGGTTACTGCACTTCTTATAATTGCATTCACCTACTTCTATACCGCAATTACAATAAATCCTGTTCAGATGGCAGAGGACATGAAGAAGAACGGAGGATTTATCCCCGGCATAAAGCCCGGAAGAAAAACAGTGGAGTTCTTTGATATGATAATGTCGAGGATAACTCTGCCAGGCTCAATTTTCCTGGCTATAATTGCTATACTGCCTGCTATCGCAGTGATAGCGGGAGTAACTCCGCAGTTTGCTCAGTTCTATGGAGGAACCTCTCTGCTGATCCTTGTAGGTGTTGTACTCGATACTCTTCAGCAGATAGAGAGCCACCTGCTTATGCGCCACTATGACGGCCTGATGAAGTCGGGACGTATTAAAGGAAGAACAGGTGCCACTACGGCAATTTAAACTGAAAAGTATATCGTTCTTTGATGTTGTATCTAAAGTCTGATGAAGAGATAGGGTTCCTGAGGGAGAGCAACCTGCTCGTGTCGAAAACACTTGCTGAGGTTGCCAGGCATATCAGACCGGGTGTCACCACTCTTTATCTCGACAGGATTGCCGAGGAGTTCATTCGCGATCATTCGGCTCTCCCTGCATTCAAGGGATACGGGGGATTTCCCGCAACGCTCTGCACATCAGTCAATGAGGAGGTGGTCCATGGGATCCCCTCAGGATACCGGCTTTGTGAAGGTGATATCATTTCTGTCGACTGCGGTGTTATTCTCAACGGCTGGTATGGTGACAGCGCCTACACCTTTGCGGTTGGAGAGATATCTGATGAGCTCAGAAAGCTTATCGAATACACGAGGGAGTCGCTTGAGGAAGGAGTAAAAGCCGCAACAGCAGGAAACAGGGTTGGCGATATTTCGTACTCTGTTCAGAAGAAAGCTGAAAGCGGAGGATTTTCGGTTGTCAGGGAACTTGTGGGTCATGGAATAGGCAAGAAGCTGCATGAACCGCCGGAAGTTCCTAATTTCGGAAGGAAGGGAACAGGTCCGAAACTCGACAGGGGGCTGGTGATATGCATAGAGCCTATGATCAACATGGGCAGGAAGGAAACCAGGCAGATGGGAGACGGCTGGACAATAAAGACAGCCGACGGCAAACCTTCGGCACATTTTGAATATGCCGTTGCGGTTAACAGGGAGAAGGCCGATGTGCTGACGACATATGAATTTATTGAAGAAGTAATAAATAAAATCTGATTGTATGGCCAAGCAACCATCAATTGAACAGGACGGCACCATTATTGAAGCCCTCTCGAATGCCATGTTCAGGGTTGAGCTCGAGAACGGGCATGTGATCACGGCGCATATCTCTGGAAAGATGAGAATGCACTATATAAAAATACTGCCCGGAGACAAGGTCAAGGTTGAAATGTCGCCTTATGATCTGACAAAGGGAAGGATAACATTCAGATATAAATAGAAACAGTTACGATAATGAAAGTAAGAGCATCAGTAAAGAAGCGGACCGCTGACTGTAAGATTGTCAAGAGAAAAGGACGCATTTACGTAATCAACAAGAAAAATCCCAAGTTCAAACAGAGACAGGGATAAATTGACTATTTTTGCAACTCAATTTTTAAGAAAGTAAAATATGGCACGAATCATTGGTGTAGATTTACCAAGACATAAAATAGGAGAAGTCGGACTCACCTACATATACGGTGTAGGAAGGAGCACTGCACAGAAGGTGCTCGATGAAGCTGGTGTTGACAGGAGCATCAAGGTTGAGGAATGGACTGATGAGCAGATAAATTCCATCCGCCGGATCCTCAGTGATAAATACAAGCTTGAGGGAGAACTTCGTTCAGAGACTCAGCTCAACATCAAGCGTCTTATGGACATAGGCTGTTACAGGGGTGTTCGTCACCGGCTCGGGCTTCCGGTAAGGGGACAGAGCACCAAGAACAATGCAAGGACCCGCAAGGGAAGGAAAAAAACTGTTGCAAACAAGAAGAAAGCTACTAAATAATTAAACAATGGCAAAAAAGACCGGAGCATTAAAGAAGAGGATAGTAAAGGTTGAACCTCAGGGTCAGGCACATATTCATTCATCGTTCAATAATATTATTATTACCCTTACAAACAATTCCGGGCAGGTCATATCGTGGGCCTCAGCAGGGAAAATGGGATTCAAGGGATCAAAGAAGAATACTCCCTATGCAGCCCAGATGGCATCGGAAGAATGCGGTAAGGTTGCATACGACCTGGGACTCAGAAAAGTCAAGGTTTATGTGAAGGGACCGGGATCAGGACGTGAATCAGCTATCAGGTCAATCTCGAATGTGGGAATAGAGGTCACGGAGATCATCGACGTTACACCCATGCCTCATAACGGCTGCCGGGCACCAGGCAGAAGAAGAGTTTAAAATAATTGCGGATTGCGGATTTTATCCGGAATCCCAGATCCGGAATACGAAAGAATTTAATAAGCAAGTTCAAATATTTAAAAGAAAATGGCAAGATATACCGGCCCAAGATCAAGAGTCGCAAGAAAATTCGGAGATCCTATATATGGTCCCGATAAACACCTTGAGAGGAAAAATTTCCCTCCGGGTCAGCACGGGATGAACAAGAAAAGAAAAAAGACATCGGAATATGGCATTCAGCTGAGGGAGAAGCAGAAGGCAAAATACACCTACGGTGTGCTTGAACGTCAGTTCAGGAATACTTTCGA
This sequence comes from Bacteroidales bacterium, assembly GCA_034004335.1. Classification (GTDB taxonomy): domain Bacteria; phylum Bacteroidota; class Bacteroidia; order Bacteroidales; family VadinHA17; genus SLNP01. The sequence goes on from JAVEWX010000171.1 coordinate 4,554, forward strand.
AAAGGCATCCAGGTCGAAGGGCGTAACAGGAGAAGTACTGCTTCAGTTTCTCGAATCACGTCTCGATAATGTTGTCTACCGTCTTGGTATTGCCCCCACAAGAGCTTCAGCCCGCCAGCTCGTTTCTCACCGTCATATAACGGTGAACGGCTCGGTGGTTAATATACCTTCATCACAGATTAAACCCGGCGACATCATTGGTGTAAGGGAAAAATCAAAATCACTCGAAACCATCGTCGACTCACTCACGACAAGAAAAACTTCGAGACTCTCATGGCTGGAATGGGATGATACCCAGATGGCCGGCAAATTCATGAATGTTCCGGAACGTTCCGATATTCCTGAAGACATCAAGGAACAGCTTATTGTTGAATTGTATTCAAAGTAATTTTTTAAGATAAAATTCTATGGCCATATTATCATTCCAGAAGCCCGATAAAGTAATAATGCTGGAAGCGGACGACAAGCTCGGTAAATTTGAGTTCCGTCCTCTTGAACCTGGCTATGGTATTACTGTAGGTAATGCTCTGAGAAGAATACTTCTCTCCTCACTCGAAGGTTATGCCATCACTACTGTGAAGATAGACGGTATCGACCATGAGTTCTCCACAATCAAGGGGGTTATCGAAGATGTGACGGAGATAATACTCAAACTGAAACAGGTAAGGTTCAGGAAAACTGTCGAGGATGCCGATCACGAAAAGGTCACGATAAAGATCCATAACAAGGAGATCTTCAAGGCAGGCGACCTCAGGAGTGTCATGAGCAATTTTGAAGTACTCAACCCCGACCTGGTCCTCTTCAGAATGGAGCCCGACGTGAAGCTTCATGTCGAGTTGACAATTGACAAGGGCAGGGGTTATGTTCCCGCTGAGGAAAATCAGCCTGAGGACGCCGAATTCGGACTTATTGCAATTGATTCAATATTTACACCGATATGCAATGTC
>JAVEWX010000026.1:0-24508 GCA_034004335.1 Bacteroidales bacterium
CCCACGTAGGCCGGATCACCCTCCAGGGGAGACCTTATTCCAAGCCCGTTATTCGACCCGGGGGTTAACATGAATTCAAACCTGAACACGAAATCGGAATACTCTTTCTCGGTATAGAGATTCCCTCCGCCTCTCCTGTCAGGCCTGATCACAATATTCCCCTCCTCGGCGATATATGATGTCTTATCGCCTGTCCATCCGTCAAGGTTTTTTCCGTTGAAAAGAACGACGAACCCCTGCTCCTTCTCCTCCGGGGTAAGCCTGTACTCAGTGCCGGATATCTCCCTTACGTATATATCCCTGAATGCCAGATCGGTGCCATGAGCCTGCAACTCTATCGGGCCGACGGGAAAAATCGGAACCGATCGGTCCCAGTAGTTTTCCATGACGACACTGTCGACCACGAGAATCCCGTTCAGCCATACTGACACATGCTCCCCGACCATAATAATCCTGAGGGTGTTCCATTCTCCGGTGGGGTTGTCAGCAACAACTAGCGGCTTCGAAGGGTGAACAAGATTGTTGTAGAGTCCGCCCGAGCCAACTTCAGCCCCGGCATCGGTTCGTGCAATATCCCATATCTGAACCTGCGGGGTCCCCCTGAGGTATATTCCGCTGTCTCCGCCGCTGGTGATCTTCCAGTCAACAAGCATCTCGAAGTCGCCATATAGCTTTACCGAGCATAGGTTGTCGCCTCTCCCCGAGAACCATATCATACCGTCACGGACACTCCAGTTATCATGCATCCTTCTGTCAGCCAACTTTTGCCGTGAGGCAAGTTCGTCAGGCGACATCGCAGCCCTCGAAACCGGATTACCCACGAGTCCCTGCCATCCACCCAGGTCAATGCCGTTGAACATCGGCACGAAGCCCTCCTCCGCAGGCATTTCGAGCAGATATTTTCGGATCCTTTCAATCTCGTATTCTCTTTCGGGTCCTATAAGATAAGTTATACTCCTCTCAAGAATATTCCTGGTCATGGTTCCGGCCATACCCTCATAGACTCCCGGCTGAGGCATAGCAATCTTAATTGCAGATGCTGCAGCTGCCGGGGCAAGCAGGTCATCATCGAGGAACAGGGATGTAAGAATCAATGACTGGAAGGTGCGAATATTGCCGGCAGTGTTGATTATTGACTCTTTCTGATCAATAGTCAGCGCAAGAGGAAGTATCTTCTTAATATACAGCAACTTCTGTTCATCCGGCAGGGATGCACGGCCTGCAAGGCTTACATATGCACTAAAGGAACCACCAGCATAGCTCCTGTCACCCGACCTGCAAATTTCATACAAGGCATCAAGGGCATATTGATCGGGCCAGTTGAGAAGGGCCTCAAAGCAAATTTCCCTCATAGCGGCATCGCCTGATTCAAAGCCTTTCAGTACCTCCCCTGCTGCCTTCCTGCCTCCTATCCGCGAGAGAACGGGAACCAGGAGTTTTTTCTTTTCGTTATCAGTCATATGGCTGATAATAGCCGATGCCTTTTCTTCCGTTCCTTGCAGATCTGCCAGGGAAGCGACAAGGGCGGAACGAATCTCATTGGCAAGATACCTTTCTTCGGTCTTTGTGAGCAATCCTGTCAGCCTGGGTATGTCCTGAACCGTAGCCAGGTTCTTAAGAGCCCTGTAGGCTGCTGAACTGATTCCCTCATCGTCAGAATCGGTATAGTCACACACCATCGTGAAGTAATCCCCCGATCTGCTCCATGAAAGCAGACCGATAAGAGTACCTGCTGGTATGGGGTCTGCATTGCCGAGTCTTTCAGCAACCAGGTGTATCGTTTCCCGGTCGAGAAGTGTCACAAGGGTCCCGGCAGCTGCATCCTGGTCAGCTCCATCGTGCTGTTTGAGGAGGTAATCAAGAAGCAATGGTATCGATTCCTTACCGCTCACCATACCCAATGCTGCAGCGGCAGCCTGTCTTACTTCTCCCTCCCTGTCGCCCAGTAAAGCAGCAAGAGAAGGTGCAGCAAGAGGATCTCTCCTTTGACCGAGCATGGCAGCTATCTCTGCCCTGGGGGCTCCTGAAAAACGTTTCAGGGCATCAATCCAGAATTGGGTAACCCCTGCCCCCTTTTGCGTGGCAGCAATACGCATCGCAGCCCCCCTGTAGGACAGGTCATCGTTCTTCATGGCTTTGAGAAGCTGCTTGTTGACCCTATCTCCGTGATAAGAGGCTGTGAGATCGAGTACTGCAATCTTATATTGAACCGATGTTGTTTTCCTGTCAATAAGCTTAAGCAATCCGTCCATATCCTTTGTGTTTCCGGCAGCACCCATGGCTGAGGCAAGGCTTATCAGGGAAGCCGTTGCTCCTGTTATGTCCCATCCGTATCCGACATCCTTTGCAGCACCTATCAGAGTTTCAGATGCTGTTTTACTGCCGGTTGCAGCAAGGGCCCTGTAGGCGGCCGACCTGATACCAGGGTCGGGTGATGATGCCATCTTCAGGAGAGATCCGGTGACCCTGGAGGAACCCAGGGAAGCCAGTCCGTTCAGGACCTGAGCAGCGATTTGCATCTCATCTCTGTCGAGGGACTGGAGGAGAACATCCACTGCCCCTTCTTTACCGATTGCGATTATGGCGCGGGCTGCCTCTTCAGCGCTTCCCGGCTTTCCGAGCAACACATTGAGCCGGGGCAATGATGCATCCCCTCCGACGAAACCCAGCTGGCTTATGAAGAATGACCTTACCTCATCATCCCCCGCCGTAGAGATTCTCTCAAGTATGATTTTTTCCCAAAGCTCTTTCCTCTCTTTGTTACCTGAGGCAGAGAGCCAGGTCGACAAACCATCGATGGTAAAACGGGCATTTGTATCATTGCCACTGCCTGCCTGCACCACGCAGTTGCAGATAATTCCGAGGCCTTCAGGTCCGAGACTGTACATCTCTTCATAATTCCGATCGGCAGCCTTGCTGTCGGCGGCAGGCATTCTTGCCAGCAGATCCGCCACCCTCGTCTCGATACTCCTCTGATCCTGTGCCCTGGCTACGGAAGCTGAAAGCGCCAGGCAGATCAGGATACTCAATATACTTACCTTTCCCATGGTATCAGTCTTAAATTAGTCCATTGACCAGCTGCCACGCATGGGCTGGTTAATCAGTCTGTTTGCCGCCTCATCACCTATAAAACGCTGGCTGACAGGATCAAAGCTAAGGTTCCTGCCCAGTCTGAGTGCTACCACCCCCATATTCACGAGGGTACACGAGCGGTGTCCATTAATCTCATTGAGTGCAAACCGGCGCCTGGTTCTGACCGCTTCGCTGAATACTGTTAGCTGAGGTTCGGGTTCCGGCAGTGTACGGATCAGTTTCCCTAATCCGGTTATGTCTGACCTGAATCCCCTGTATATTTTTCCACCCGGCCCCTCGATATAGGCTGCATCCCTGTCGCGGTTCTCACCGTCAAGTATTATAATGCAACCATCCTCATAGGTATAGGTGATGCGTCGCCATGATCCCACAGCATCGTAGTGCTGCTGGGGTGCATCCACTTCGACGGTTACCGGGCTGGTGTCGTCCTTGCCCAGCAGGTACTGGACCGGATCGAGGTAGTGCTGACCCATGTCTCCAAGGCCTCCCCCGTCGTAGTCCCAGTAGCCCCTGAACTTGGCATGAACCCTGTCGGGGTGGTATGGTTTGTAGGGGGCCGGACCCAGCCACATTTCATAGTCGAGGTTGTCGGGTACCGGCTGGGGGGTAAGGTTATGGCTTCCGCTCCAGTAGAATTTCCAGTCGAAGCCGGTCACGCCGCTTACCGTGAACTTAAGTGGCCATCCCAACATGCCTGAGTCGATTACCTTTTTTAGATTAGTGACAGTAGTATCCATTCCGTAAAACCTGTCCCTGAACCTGAACCAGGTATTTAGTCTGAACATCCTGCCGTAACGTGACATGGCCTCCACAACTTTCTGTCCCTCACCTATCGTACGGGTCATTGGTTTTTCGCACCACACATCCTTACCTGCCGCGGCAGCCATTACCGAGATTATTCCATGCCAGTGGGGTGGAGTGGCTATATGCACTATGTCGATGTCGGAACGGGCAATAAGTTCCCTGAAATCGCGGTAGCCTTTTACACCGGGGCCGGCAAGCCCCAAGGCAGTCTCGAGGTGTCGGGAATCAACATCGCAGACAGCCACGAGCCTGGTGCCTTCATATCCGAAATGGCTCCGGCCCATGCTGCCGACACCTATTATCCCCTTAGTAAGCTGATCGCTCGGGGCCATGTAGCCTTGCCCGCCAAGGACATGCCGCGGAACAACGGTAAATGTCACCGCTGCCAGGGCGCTCCGCCTGATAAAATCTCTTCTTCCTGCTTTATCTGGTTTCATAACATGAATATAATACCAGTGATGCTCCGGGTATTCAGGAGGGAAATCCCAAAAGCAGCACAAATCAACTGCAATTTGCATTTTTTTAAAGCAAAATGCAACAGCTGCCATCATGATGTCATCAGCAGGAAGTCACGATGGATTATGAGGCCACGGTGATACAGAAAGTCATTTAAGCAACTGCAACCCTTCAAGGGCTGAACTTCCACCGGGGGTATTCAGCAATGCCTTCTGAAAAAGAACTTTCGCCTCCCTCGTGTTGTTTAGCCTGAAATGCGTCCATGCCAACATTGTCAATCCGTCATAATCAAAGGGAAACAGGTTTACAACTTTTTCAAAGTATTTAAGTGCTTTCTCATATTCATTACGGCCATAGTATATAAGTCCAAGTCTGTGAAGTACAATTGAGTAGTTGGGGGTTATCTCAAGTATCTTTTCATATTGGGTTATTACCTCACTCCAGTTACCCGTCGCCGCTGCAGGATAGACAAAACCCAGCCTTGGCTCCACGGCGTAAGGCATCAGGGCAATTGCCCTAAGGTAATATGCCTTCGACTCGGTAAATCCTCCGGAGAGATAGGTAAGCCATCCGAGCCGGAGGTTTATTTCGTAAGATTTCTCATCATACACCTCCTTTAGTGAATTTATTGCACCTACATACTCTCCGGTAGCCTCCTGTATGTAGCTCTTTTGAAAAGCATCTCTGGCTGCAATAAAATTATCCTGTGCCGTAACTGATATGCCTGCTTGCAAGACCATCAACAGCAATGTTGTCATTACTTTTCCTAGAAGTTCCATAAAAATCCTCCGTTTATGTTAAAACTACTGTATTTATATAACTGATCCCCTGTAAGGGTATTGTCGAATGCGAACCATGAGGTTTTGTGTTTGTTCAAACCACCGCCGGCAAAAAAAGACAGACCTGAAGTGGTGCCGAAGGGTATTGTAATGTTAAACAGCAGCCTCTGCTCAATGAAGTCTGGTCCGTTAAACAGGTAGAGTCCATTACCTGAACTCATGTTTCTGTTACCTCCATCGATAAATGTGAAGTCAGCCTGAAATTTACCCGGAACCGAGAATCCTGCGAGCAGTGTGTAAGCCCTGCTAAAAGATGAAAAAGTCTCACCCGGCTGAACGATGCCTGCAATCCTGCCTCCGGCATAAAAGCTTCCGTTCCCAAAGGGATAAAGAACGATGCCGGCCTCACCCTGAAGAGCACTGCCGGCTCCAAAGCTATTTACCGCTCCCGTGACATCAATGGCTGAATAACCGGTTCGCTGCCTCAGGTTCATACCAGCAGAGTAATGTAACACTGAGTTTCGTCCCACGGCATAGAATCCGGGAGAGATACTTCCTCCGGCAAGAATGTATTCATAAACCGAAAGGGCCAGGTGAAGATAGGGGCGGAAAGAAAATCCCCCCTTGCCTGTCACAGAAAGACTACCGTAATACTGGTTCTGGAAAACCTTCTGGTCATCAAGGTTAATGATCCTTATACCATCATTGTAGTGTAACAGACTGGTCCTGGTTATATTATTGAAGGCATGAATGTAATAGACTCCCGGAGAGATATTGTGTGACATTGTAATGGAAGGATTCACCAGTTGCCTTGCAAAGGAGACTGTTCCAACATAATCATTTGCAATGTACAGGGAAGGTGATGATACATAATTGTCAGTGTCGTAATTATTATAATACACCGACAACCATATGCTGTTCCTGGCCAGCCCACTCTCCTCAATCACCTTTTTTCCATGGTCATCGCTCATGGAGGAGATTATGGCTGAAGCCCGACCATATTCGCCGCTTAGCAGGCTGCAATAATACAGATACTCGGTAGCCACGGGATCGCCCTCGCTGAATGTAAGCGCCATCCTGAAATGCCTTGCCGCCGCAGCATATAACGCTCTCTCGTACAAGGATATACCTAACCTCATTCTCATAAAATAGTAGTCGTGGCCATCGTTTAGAGCATTCCTCCCAGCATAGGAGAGCTCCTTCCATCTCTCTTCGAGATATAGTTTATAGGTAAGGCTATCGTGGTACCTGAAATCCCTTTCTGACTGACCTGTAAGGTATTGTGGTATTAAAAACAGCACCAGTATTACAATACTCATCCGCATCTCACATACTCTTTTATTTCGTCCTTATGTTCCGTTTTGATGGAAGATATGCCATCCTCATTAACCTCCATAACAAATTTCATTCCCGACAAACTTCTCCTGTTAAGCCGTTTGGTTACAGACGATTCAAGCCTTATCTCAAGGGGTTCAACAGCAGATGTGGAACCGGGTATTGTAAGTTCGAAATCCGGCTTGAGAAATATAACGAATGGTGCAAGAAAATCCTGCAGCCACAGCAGAGGGCCCCTGAAGACAAGATTTACGGGTAGCCTGTCTTTTATCTTTAAACCGTCATAATATCCCATTGGCACCTTATAGGAGGCCAAAAAAAAGTAAAAGAGGAGATTATTCCTGGGACCGGTGAAATGAGTAAACCAAAACATGCTTTCATCATTTTTGAACCATGCCACAGCCCCGGTTGTGAGGCACTTGATATACTGATAATTATACGCCGATGTCTGCACCTCCCACTCCTCTTTCTCTCCTTTTGCTGTCTCCCAGGTTACCGCACGTCCGGGCACAAACCTGAAAGCATTTCGCAGCAGATTATTGTTTTCAATATTGGAAACCATATCATCTTCACAGGGCACACCGTAGGAGATAAGTTCATACTTCCCATCAAAGATTTTGATGTAGTTGGCAATGTGGTAATCAATTGTCGGAGAGCCCACATATGGTGAAGCCTGAACCTGAAAATGTAGATGAGGATATGGCGACCTGCCTGAGTTTCCGCATTTCCCTATCACATCACCTGCCCTTACCCTTTCACCCTTCCTGACAGACGCCGATCGGGGTTTCAGGTGGCTGACGGATGTGTAGAGATAGTCATTATGCCGTATCACAATGGTATTGCCCCAGTTTTCCTTTATATTAGCCTCGCCTATCAGGTTGTCGGGAACATTATCGGTAACCAGTTCTACAATACCATCAGCCGGTGCCGTAACCGGTTTTCCGTAACAGTAATAATCTTCAGGATGATCACCCTTCCCCCTGAATTGTTTGCCATTTTTGTCAACCACAATAAAATCCCATGCATGCTTCCATTCTTCCTTATGGGTATGCTTACCATCATGACCCTGTGACACCTGCCAAGTGCCGAAGAAAGGAAATCTGAGCAGGACAATTTCGTGCCTGAACCTCGATCTGTCATTTAACCAGGCATATAGATTCTTTTCAGGGGAATTCTGCTGAATAATGACCTCTGACATTCCGGCTGTCTTTTTTGTACGGAACTTCACAGAATACAGGAAAAGCAGCACCACAATATTGAAGGGAAGGGCATACACCGGCAGCATTACTATGCTGAAAGCCGAAGCCATGCTTATGGTTATAAGCGCTACAATGGGTATCAGCACAACCGACCACAGAAATGATCTGACCGAAGGAATAAGGAAGAATCCTCCCACTGCTACGGCAGTAAGTATGTAATTAAACCCAATGTAGCTATAGTTAAGGTCTGAAATCTCAGCACCGGCTATCTGATAGAAGTAATATGCAGTAAAAAAACCCAGTAATGAAAGGCTAAAGGCAATGCGCGAGCTTATGAGTAAACCCGTTGCTATAATCAATCCTGCGAATGTATTGTATTGAAAGATGATTGCACCCAGCGACTGAAAGTAGATATTGACCGGCCGGACAAAATCAAGATTGTTCCACCATTCGTATAGCCCAACCATTGGTCTGCCTCCAATCGTATACATATCATTAAGAGTAAATATTCCTCTTTCACTTATGCCCAGGAAACTCAGCTCACGGGAAGCCAGGGTAAGTGTCCAGGCACCAAACAGAAAGGGAATACTGAGAAAAGGCAAACCATATTTCAGGAGCACCCCCCTGACTGATACCGAAATAAGCAGGGTCAGAACCGAGGCCAGAACAATAATTATATATAGCAGCAAGCCTGGCTCAAACCATATACCAATGCTTATGCCTACCAGAAAACTGTTGAATCCGTAAGTACCTATTGCCATCTGGTTCCGGTCAAAACCCAGAAGTGATCCTGTGAAGCATGTTGCCAGTACCGCAACGATGCCTGCCAACCCGGCATATAAATCTATAAAGGAAACAAGTAAAATAATTACACCGAAGACAAGGCTGTCGGAAAAGAACACCTGCGAATAACTTCTGACTATTCCCTTAAGCGTAATTAATATTTCCTCCTTAAAAGCGGAAGTTCTCATGGGTGCTTTTTTCTGTAGTATTTACCAAAGTCACGGAACACATTGTTAACGGCCGAAATCATTTAAGATGATCGGGGACAACTTCCGATGAAGTCACAACATCAATGTTTTCTGCCTTTCTTATTAAATGAACCTTCCCATTCATGTCGATAAGCACAACTGCAGGCCTGTAGGTTATAAACTGCATCCATTGTGTCATGTTGTATGCCCCTATCCTTTTTACCACGAATCTGTCTCCCTTTTTCAAAAGAGGGAAAGCTATGGCATCGCGCACAACATCAATGTTCATGCAAAGGGGGCCATAGAGAGTTGTTTCCTCGAGGTGGTCGGATGTTTCCCTGGCCGGATGAAATTCATGGTCGTACCAGAACGAAGTGAAGAGAATATTTACGCCTGTATCGACAACGGTCGACCTTCTTCCGTCTGAAAGTCTTTTGTTGGCCAACACCGTCCCGATAAGATAACCTGCCTCATCAATAAGTGCTCTTCCGGTCTCGAGTATCAGGGTTGGAAGCTTGTCAGGCTTAATCTCCGAGTTGATTATGGCACTGGATATAGCCTCCGCATAATCATCAAAGCCCGGGACAGTATCCTTGCCAAGCCAATATGCTCCCTTTAGTGTATTCCGTGAGGCAAAACCGCCTCCCATGTCAATATACGAAACTACCTTCCCGTGTTTTCGCTCAGCCCGCGCCGCCAGGTCACACAACTTGGAAGCGGCAACGGCATAAGCATTTGCTGAGAGCATGAAGGTACCTATATGGGTATGAAGGCCCATCAGGCTCATATTGTCATCGAGCATAATCCTGTTGATGGCATCCCAGGCATCACCGTTCTCGTAGTTGAAACCGAAACGGTCCCACATGGGATAGACTCCGGTATCCATATTCACCCTTATGGCCACTCGCGCATTTTTCTTCATTGACCTTGCAATTGCAGAGAGCGAATAAAGCTCATCAAAATGATCAATATGTATAAGCGATTCATTTTTAATGGCAATTTTAAGATCCTCATCGGTTTTATCCGGACCATTGAAGATTATTTCGTTTCCTTTAACCCCGTTTCTGAGCGCCTTCTCATATTCAAATCCCGAGACTACTTCAGCCCATGATCCTTCGGAATGGTAGATCCGGCATACAGCATCGAGGTAATTTGTCTTGTATGACCATCCAAATTGCACTTTAGGGTACCTTGTCTCAAATGCCCTGCGGGCTTCAGCATAGGTATCCCTGATAGCCTTCTCGGAAATCACGAAAAGCGGAGAACCATAATTTGTAACGAGTTCCTCAACCGCGACATTGTCGATATGAGTTATCGGCTCCTGGTGTACGGCCATGCCGAATTTACTTGGCACACCGGCCTTTATCTTCTTGATGAAGGGCCTTTCAAACTGTTTTTTCATCTCTTAATATTTTTATAGTTCCCCATTCATTGAAAGTTTCTCAAAATCATCTATATACCTAATGAGGTCATAAGAATATCTTATGAACATAACTCCCTTTTTGTAGGTATCAAAAGGTTTTGTTTCGATGCCCAGAGCCAGTTTTGTCAACGCCTCGGGGATGTTCTGTCCGGCTCCCACAGCAAGATATACCCATGCAGGTATTCGAGGGTTTATTTCTATAAGATACAACTCTCCGGCGGCTGTTCTTATCAACTCGAGCTCCATACCACCACGCCACTGTGTTTGTGAGATCAACCTCCTGGTAAGTTCAAGCATACTTTCATCATCGAGGGTTATTCCGGCCCATGCTTTCCCCTTATCGGTAATATATAGCTTCCGCATCGGCACAGCGCTGATGGTGTTGCCCATGCCGTCGCCAAGGGCAACGACATTGACCTCAGTACCGCTGATATATTCCTGAACTACAACCGGAAGTCCCCATTTAGCTACTACCTTGTTATAGTAAACCACACTCTGCTCATAGTTATGGGCGATATAGGCATCGTAGAATTTTCCCTTTATGACTACCGGATAACCGAATTCCTTTTCCAGGACTGTGAGGTCGGAAAAGCCCGTCAACGGTCTTCCCTTTGGCACCGATACCCCGTATTTCCTTCCATACTCTGGCAGGTTCGCCTTGTGCCTTTCATCAAACTGTTTGAGGGATGGCAGGAATGTTTTGATACCCTGCTTTGCCAGCATATCCGAAGACTTCATAAAAGCCAGCAGTTCAGCATCAAAGTTGGGTATTATCAGATCAATTTTCTCTTTCGAATGTACCTCAAGTATTCTTTTTATAAGCACATCAGATCCTTCAGAGGGATATGGAACCCTGTATACCTTATCGACATGATCCCTCATGTAGATACCCGGCTCAAGATTTTCGTATGCAAGCCCGATTATTCTGGGCTCAAGTATTTCCGACTCGCGCAATGCCCTGATAACCGGCACTCCCGGTCCGGGGTTGTCGGTGTTGTTGAGTCCCGATACCGCGATGGTAAGTTTAATCCTGCTCATCACCTTCAACAAGTTTGAACTGCTTTAACATCCCAGTAAAGTCGACAAGATATCTTTCAAAATCCTCTCTGTCGACATCATATTGACTGATAAAGTAATCCGTAATTTCCCCGGGTAACTTGTTTGCCTTCATCATGGCAAGTATCTCAGATCCCTGTTCATTGAGTGAAAAGGATTCACCTGTTGAAGGATCAAACAGGAAACCAGATTCACTTACTGCAATGTTTCTCTTAAGTCTCATATATCAATGTTTAACATAATATAACAGCTGTTTCCCCAAATGGTTCCGCAACGATCCATATTACCTCAGGCATGAGGGAGATAGTTGTCTGACAATCCGCCATAAAATAACGAACTGCAATATGAAGAAAAAATGAAGAACAATATTTACCGGGCCAACCGCGTAAAATATTTGCAACACGGGACGACTATGTGGTTCGGGCGGAACCTGCTCCGGCATACAGGGCCGATCCGAGAAGCAGGATCATGCAGACCGGCATAACCGACATTCCCCAGGTAACCGTGCTTATTTCGGTGATCCAGCCCATCAGGGGCGGGAACACGGCACCCCCGCTGATGGCCATCATCATCAAACCCGAAATCTCGCTGTTGCGCTCAGGATACCTTGCAACGGCTATTGAGAAAACCAGCGGGAATATGTTGGCCACCGCCAGTCCGGTGATAAAAATCAGTATCCAGACAACTAAGTGGGCGACGGAAGAGGGAAGCAAAAGAAGCATCAGGAATGAAAAGATGCCCAGAACCGAGGTCCAGGTGAAGAAACGGGTTGATGAAACCTTCAGCAGCAGCAGTGCGCCGAGCGATGTTCCGGCCATACGGCCGAAAAAGTAAATACTCCTGCCCGATTCTGCTGCCTCACGGAGAAATCCGAAACGCTGCATTAGGAATTGTCCCGAATTTGAGTTGAATCCGACATCTACGCCCACCACGACAAAAATCGACAATACCAAAATGAGAATGTAACTGTTTCCAAGCAGACTCAGGGAGGTGCCCAGAGTTGCCTTCACCTCCTGGGGGGTCTCCTCTATCGTTGTGAAAGCCAACCATATGACAGATAACACCGACACCAGACCGAAGATCAGAAAAAGAAGTTTCCAGTCGCCGAGTGAGGCAGCCAGGAATCCGGCCAGGGGTGGGGCTACCATTGAACCAATGGCCTTGATGAACTGCGAGAAGCTCAGAAAGCTTGATGACCTGTTGCCGGGCACGACATCGACGAGCAGAGGGTTGGCCGACACCTGGACAATGGTATTACCTATACCCAGGAGAGCAAATCCGGTCAGCACCATCGGGAAACTATACTTCAGAAATGGCAATAGAAGACCAAGTGCGGTTATCAACATTCCCGAATTAAGCATCACCTTCTTGCCGATACGCGATTGTACTATGCCTACCGGAACCGACAGGAGCAGGAACCAGAGGAATGCAGCCGAGGGTATAAGCTGTGCCATTGAGGCGCTCAGTTCCATATCGTGACTGACCCTGTCAACGCCAATACCCACGAGGTCAACAAAGCTCATCACAAAAAATGAGAGCAGTACCGGGAAGAGAACCGCCGGTTTGATGCCAGATTTTGTACTCATATTTAAGCAGATGTATTGTGAAAGTCTTTCTTTCTAACCTGTTCAGTATATATTACCTACATTAGATGCAGGGTTTTCTCAATATCAGGCCACAGTTCCTCATTGAAAAGGAATGCGCTGCCAAGAAGTGCTGCATCCTCCCCGAAGGCAGAGACAACAACCCGGGTATTGCATCCCTCACCGGCCAGCGTCTGTGTCAGGTCACCTCCAAACAGGTTCCATGCCCTTGATATATTACCTCCCGTTACCAGAACTTCCGCGTCGAATCTTTTCAGCCAGGGTGCGAGGAAGATGCCCAGGTTCCTGCCAAACTCCGTGAAAAGACTGCTGACCACCGGATCGCTGCCTGACTCCGCCAGGAGCTCCCTGACTCCTTCAACATCTTTTCCTGTCAGTTCCAGGTATCTAATGCGGAACCAGCGGGTGGAAAAATAATCATCAGCTATACCCTCCCTGAATGGAAGATGATACAGGCAGCCCAGTCCGGGAACCAGAGGGCCGTCAGCCACGGGAACCCTGTCAGCAATAAAAGCCGACCCGAAGCCCGTGCCCAGGGTAATTGCCGCCATCCGTTTCGCACCGGAGGCTCCGCCTGCCCATGCTTCACCCAGGGCAAACGAGGTGGCATCATTTATGAACCTCAGCCTGAAGTCATCGTTAAGATCAAGCGAACTACGCATGGCATCTGCGATATTGAAGCCATACAGATTCTCAAATTTGGGAACTCCCCGGAACAGGGCTATGCCCCTCACATAATCAAATGGCCCGGGCATAGCGAAGCCTATGCCTTTCAATGTTGAACCAGCAGGAATCTTTCCCATTGTTTCGCGTATGCATGAAGCCCAGGAGGAGACTATGCGAAATGCCTGCTCCTGGTTGTCAACATAGTTGCCCGAAAGAGTTTCCCTGTATAGGGTTCCCGAGGATAGGCCCACCGCCATGCTGCTTATATGGCTTCCGCCAATGTCGACTCCTATTGCCAGATTATGCTCCATTGTCTTACAGATATGGTCCCGGTTATGGTTCCGGAAAAAAAACTCCATGAAAGTATCTAAAAATTATTTATATATCAAAATATTGTACTGCAGCATTAATTCTGACGATATGTTATAAAACTATTGCCGGCAAGATATATCTGTCGGATAATGTGACTACCTTAGCTGAAGCTTCATGTTGTTCTGAAGCTTACCTGACTGAGAGCAAACCGAATAAAAAAAACCAATAAAAACAGCGATTGAAATATGAAAAAGAGATCTGTACTTCTGTGGCTTCTGATCCTGACAGTATTCCCGCAATACCTGACGGCTCAGAGAATTCTTACTCCCAAGGAGCATTTTGGGTTCAATATCGGCGATGACTATTGCCTTGCGACTTATACTCAAGCGGAAGCCTACTTTAAAATTTTGGATGCTTCCGACCGGGTACAGCTTGTGGATATAGGGCTTACCGAAGAGGGACGCACGCAATACATGCTGATCGTTTCCTCTCCCGAGAATATCAGGAACCTCGAGAAGTACAAGAAAATATCACAGTCACTGGCAAGAGCCAGGGGACTCAACGAACAGCAGGCCCGGGCATTGGCCGAGGAGGGCAAGGCTGTTGTATGGATTGACGGAGGACTCCATGCCACCGAAACGGTGGGAGCCCATCAGTTGATTGAAACTGCCTACCAGCTTGTAACCAGGAATGACAGGGAGACCCTCGATATTCTCAATAATGTCATTATCCTGCTCACGCATGCCAATCCCGACGGGCAGGAACTGGTTTCAACAACATATATGAGGGAGCAGGAACCCACAAGGAGGAGAACAAATATACCCTATCTCTACCAGAAATATGCCGGGCACGACAATAACCGCGACTTCTACATGCTTGCCCTCAGGGAAAGCCGTAACATGAGCCGCCAGCTCTACCTGGAATGGAATCCGCAGATCCTCTACAACCATCATCAGTCAGGCCCTTCAGGAACCGTTGTGGCAGGACCTCCTTTCCGCGATCCGCACAACTATGTCTATGACCAGATACTTATGACCAGCCTCGATGCCGTAGGAGCAGCCATGGCCAGCCGTCTCAATGCAGAGAACAAGCCCGGCTACACGCAGAAGGGAGGCTCGCAGTATTCAACTTGGTACAACGGTGGATTAAGAACCACCGGGTACTTCCACAATGTGATCGGACTGCTTACCGAAATTATCGGCAATCCGACCCCGAGCTCAATACCTATCGTTCCCGACCGTTTACTGCCCAGCAGTGCCAACCCGTTCCCCGTAGCCCCGCAGCCCTGGAACTACCGGAAATCGATCGACTACTCCGTATCACTGAACTATGCCGTTCTGAACTATGCAAGCAGACAGAGAAGCGACCTGCTCTACAATTTTTACAGGATGGGTATGAACTCTATTGAAAGAGGCAGCCAGGATTTCTGGACTGTATCGCCCCGTGTTATCGAAGACCTGAAAAACGCTCCCCAGCCTGAGGTACAACCGCAGGGCGGAGGCCGCCAGGGATCGGGCAGAATAACCCCGGAACTATTCAATAAAATAATGAAGGACCCGGCAAAGAGAGATCCAAGAGCATACATTATTCCGGCCGACCAGGATGATTTTCCCACGGCTGTTCGTTTTATTAATTCAATGATAGGATCCGGTATTGAGATTCATAAGGCAACTGCCGATTTCACGGTAAACGGCAAAAAGTACCCGGCAGGCTCCTATGTTGTTCAGACCGCTCAGGCTTTCCGGCCATATATTCTCGATATGTTCGAACCACAGGATCACCCGAATGACTTTCAGTACCCGGGAGGTCCCCCCATTGCTCCCTACGACGCTGCAGGATGGACTCTGGCCTTCCAGATGGGCATTGAATTTGACAGGATACTTGAAAAGCTCGACGGCCCCTTCCAGCAGTTGCCTCTGGGAGTGACTGAATCGTTTGCCGCTCCCTCCCTGCCCTCTGCGGCAAAGGCTGGCTACCTGCTAAGTCCCAGGGTAAACAATTCATTCATAGTAGTCAATGAATTGCTTGCTGCCGGAATCAAAGTATCCAGGATTACCGGTGAAGACATAAATAACCCGGGAGCCGAACCCGGATCTTTCTATATCCCTGCCTCTGCCAAGGCCCAGACTCTGCTCTTCAAATCAGCATCGGAGTTTGGTGTAAACGTTACTCCGGTAAACAAGGCACCAGTGGCAACAGAAAAGATACTTCCCGGGCGTATCGCCATCTGGGACAGGTTCGGTGGCTCAATGCCCTCAGGATGGATGAGGCTGATGATGGAGCAGTTCCACTTCCCTTATAAGCTGTTATATCCGCAAAGAATTGACGCTGGCAATCTCAAGAAGGAATTTGATGTAATCATATTTGTTTCAGGAGCCATTCCTGCACCAAGGAGAGGGGGCGAAGCACCAGCCGCACCCCAGCAACCTGCTCAGCAGGATTATAGTAGTACACCGGCCGAGTACAGGCATATGATGGGCAACATAACTGCAGAAACCTCTGTGCCCCAGATCAGGAAATTCCTTGAAGAGGGAGGTATTGTAATAACCATTGAATCGAGTACCAACCTGGCTTACCATCTCGACCTGCCGGTCAGCAATGCTCTCACCACAACTACGCCTGAGGGGAGAGAGACCTCGCTATCGAGGAATGATTTCTATATCCCCGGAAGTATTCTGAGGGCAGATATCAATAATAAGGAACGGTCGGCCTGGGGCATGCCGTCTGCTGCTGACTTCTATTTCTCGGGTAGCCTGGTATTCAAACTGGAACCCGGGGCTGAGGCCAAAGGAGTCAGGTCGCTTGCATGGTTCCCCAATGACAAGCCACTAAGGAGCGGCTGGGCTCTCGGACAGGAATACCTCGACAGGGGAGTTGTAGGCTTTGAGGCTCCCATAGGAAAGGGAAAACTCCTTGCCTATGGCCCGAACATAGCATTCCGCAGCCAGCCCCACGGTCTGTTCAAACTTATCTTCAACCAGCTCTACACCTACTCGAAATAGTAAAAAACAACAGAAAATTTCCTTAGAACAATCATGTAATTATTGTATATTTATTGCTCCGCTTAAAATCAGCGGAGCAATAAATATATATGAGCCCCGATTGAACCTAACCTTAAAAACCATACAGTTATGCCCAAAGTTACCAAGGAAGACGCGCTTCTCTACCACAGCAGAGGCCGTAAAGGAAAAGTGGAGGTAATTCCCACTAAACCATACAAAACACAATTTGACCTGAGCCTGGCCTACACACCCGGTGTGGCCTTTCCATGTCTCGAGATTGAGAAAAATCCGGAAGATGCATACAAGTATACTTCAAAGGGAAACCTGGTGGCGGTTATTTCAAACGGAACTGCCGTCCTGGGACTGGGTGACATAGGAACTCTTGCCGGCAAACCGGTAATGGAGGGCAAGGGATTACTATTCAAGGTCTTCGCCGATGTTGATGTATTTGATATCGAAGTTGATGAGAAAGATCCCAGAAAACTTATCGAAGTAGTCAAAAAGATTGCCCCGACATTCGGAGGAATTAACCTGGAAGATATCAAGGCCCCGGAGTGTTTCGAAGTTGAAACGGTATTAAAAAAGGTACTTGACATACCTGTATTTCACGATGACCAGCACGGAACTGCAATTATTTCGGGTGCAGGTATTCTGAGTGCTCTCGATATCACAGGAAAGAAAATTGACAAGATAAAATTGGTTGTCAACGGTGCCGGCGCAGGTGCCATATCATGTACAAAACTATACGTTGCCCTCGGTGTCAAAAAGGAGAACATCATTATGGTCGACAGCAAGGGGGTTATCAATAAGAAAAGAAAGGACCTTAACGTTCACAAGAAGGAGTTTGTTACAGACAGGAATATTGACACCCTTGCAGAAGCAATGGCAGGTGCTGACATGTTCCTTGGCCTCTCAGTTGCCAACGTGGTCAGCAAGGAGATGCTCAAATCGATGGCTCCCAATCCGATTGTCTTTGCAATGGCTAATCCCAATCCTGAGATCAGTTACGAGGATGCCATGTCGGCACGCAACGACCTGATTTTCGCCACGGGAAGATCCGACTACCCGAACCAGATAAATAACGTACTGGGATTCCCCTATATCTTCAGGGGAGCACTCGATGTCAGGGCTTCAACCATCAATGAAGAGATGAAGCTGGCGGCTACAAAGGCACTCTATGATCTTACCAAGCAGCCGGTTCCCGAATCAGTTGCCAAAGCATATAACGTTGATAAGCTGGAGTTCGGCAGGGAGTACATCATCCCCAAACCACTTGATCCCAGGCTTATATCATACGTTGCCTCTGCTGTTGCAAAGGCTGCCATCGATACCGGAGTGGCAAAACTAAGGATCGATAACTGGGATGCATATAAGAAATCCCTTTCAAAAAGGACTGCTGAACACATTGACAATATAGCCAAAATATCAGGCCTCTAGGACTGATAATCCGTTAGGGAACCATAGTAAACGGCAGGGATACCTCCCCTGCCGTTCTTTTTCTGCAATCAACTATGCGTGTTCCTGTTTCTACCTGTGATTTGACACCGTTTGACTTTGCGTGTACTATCATGGGACTGGCGCCTTAGTCCCACTGCGTCTTCTCAGCAGGCCGGTTTGTCCTTCTTTCTTTTCTCTATCTGGCACCAGACCTTTGCATCATACATAGCTGCGATAAGAGATGCTGTCTGCTGTATCGTGAAACTGCTCCTGTTTATTGTTGCATCGAAAAGGTAATCAATATTCAGCGACTTCTGGCTGAGGAAAATCTGTATAAGCTTGAACCTCTTCTCATCAGTATCTACAACATACTCCTCTGCCTTCTCAATATCAATATTCTTCTTTTTCATGACGTTCTCCACCCGCCAGTAGAAGGGAGCCATAAGGCGGATATGAAGTGAATCGGTTATATCATGTGCTATTGAAACCCCACCCCTTCCCACAACAACCACATAACCCTCCTTGCATATGGAAAGGACAACATCCTGAATGGCTCTCTTGATTCGCTGGTCGCTAACGAAAGTCCCGGAAAAGGCCATTATCATTTCCGAGAGGTTTGAATGCTCTATACCCTTATAAAAACTTTCGACCCTGGCAGCATCGGTGTCTATCTCCCTGGCGATTCTCTGTATAATATCTTTGTCTATCCACTTCCATTTTGTTATGCCATATTTCCTGTTCAGCAATTCAGCCGTTGTTTCGGCTACCTGACGGGCATCGCACCCCGTGAGCCTGGAAATGGTTATCACCGGTCCATCTTCAGAGGCCGGCTGGCCCAGCACAACCTCCCTGTATCTCTTGTCAAAATAATCCAGGAACTTTTTCATGACCGCTATAATTTACATTTTTTTTTTCATTTGAGAGCAAAACAGGTCATCTTTTTTGCATTGCTAATCTGATACGGGAACCATGCTGGCCAGGTTTGTCATTCCACCGGTTTGCAGGACAGACAGCGGCGATCACCGCTTAAAATGCGCCACATACATATTAGACGCCCTGTCAAGATGCCCTTAAGAGTGAAATTGCATATCTTTATCTCAATAAAAAAACATTACTATGAATGCGGAAATTCTTACACGTCCTGAACTAATATGGTTCATTATCGGACTGATATTCCTGATACTGGAGCTTATGCTTCCGGGTTTCGTTATCTTCTTCTTTGGAGTTGGTGCTTGGATCACATCATTAGTCTGTCTTGTTTCCAATCCCGGAACAAATCTTCAGATAATAATCTTTGCCCTTACCTCGGTGCTGGCACTCGTAGCACTCCGCAGGCTGCTGAAGAAGAAATTCTTTGACAGCAGGGAGGGCAATACCGTACTACTCGATGATGAATTCACCGGGCGCAAAGCCATAGCCCTCACCTCATTCGGTAAGGGTAGCAGGGGAAAGGTAGAATATAAGGGAACCTCGTGGCCGGCCAGTTCCGAGCATGAAATTGCAGCGGGAGAAACCGTCCTGATTGTTAGCAAGGAGAGCATTAACCTAATTGTTGAACCTATAAAATAATTAACATGGAACCATCATCCGCCAGCTCGACAGTTATTCTGATAGGATTGATAATACTGGCTTTTATAGTCATCCTGTCAATGATCAAGATTGTCCCCCAGCGTTCAGCTATTATTGTTGAAAGGCTCGGCAAATACCGCGGGACGCTCACTGCGGGTTTCAACATCCTGATTCCCTATATCGACAAGGTTAGGTACAGGCATACCCTCAAGGAACAGGCAATAGATGTTGCCTCGCAGATTTGTATCACTAAAGACAATATTGCCGTTGAGGTTGACGGCATCCTCTACCTTCAGGTCATGGACGCCCAGAAGGCTTCCTACGGCATTGATGATTACAGGTTTGCCTCAATTCAAATCGCCCAGACGACAATGAGGAGCGTGATCGGCAAACTTGAACTTGACCGTACCTTTGAGGAGAGAGATACCATCAACACATCCATAGTTGAAGCTGTCGACAAGGCCAGTGAGCCATGGGGCATAAAGGTAACGAGGTACGAAGTTAAGAACATAACGCCTCCGCAGAGTATAAAGGATGCCATGGAGAAGCAGATGCGCGCCGAAAGGGAGAAGAGGGCCAAGATTGCTGAGTCAGAAGGTGACAAGCAGGCGAAGATAAATGTTGCTGAAGGCGTCAAACAGGAGCTTATTGCAAAATCAGAGGGAGAAATGCAGAAGAGGATTAATGAGGCCCGTGGACGGTCATCGGAGATTGAGCAGATAGCCACGGCGACTGCCAACGGTCTGAGGGCCATAGCCACAGCTATCTCGGAAGAAAACGGGCTGAATGCTGTCAATCTGAGGATTGCTGAACAGTACCTTACCGAGTTCGGCAAACTGGCTGCCCAGAATAACACCATGATCATCCCCTCAAACCTCACCGACATCGCCGGCGTTGTTGCCACGGCTACATCGGTTTTTAATGAGGTCAAGGACAAAAAATAACCATATCAGAAGTCATAAAAGTCAAAGCCCGGAACCACATATGAGTCCCGGGCTTTGTTTAACTTTAACAGACGCCTGCTATCTACCCCTCCTTCCTTTCCCGGCTGATTCCAGTCCGAATGTTTCCCTGTAAGAATCCCTTACATAGGTATCAACCCAATCATATAACTTGACCAGCTCCGATTGATTAATACGGCCCTCCAGTCTCCAGGCAGCAAGACTTTCCTCTGCCCTTGCTATTATCTGCTTCTCGAGCGGTATTATCCTCTGGGTTATCCCGGTACCGTTGGCATTGAACACCTTTGTGGTATTGATATAGTATTTCGTTGAACCCCTCAGTGAGGGTACCATATGATCCTTCAGGATAAGCGAGAACTCGCACACATCGGGTGTTTCCGTCCCTGATGAGGATACTACCGAGGGAAGAACCTTCTTCTCGTTAAGCCACACGGGTACTACCATCGACGACAACGGTGACCCTATGATTGCCCACATGGTCGTTAGCAGCGGAGACTCCCCGGGTTTAACCCCCTGTACAACAATTGAAGAGCTTGAGGTATACCTGTTTATACAGTCCTGATAATATATGAAGTTATCCTTGCCATCAGGAATATCGAGGTAATTCCGAACATTCTGACCCGTGTAGGAATTCTCCAGCGAACGGCAAACATTCTCAACAATGAAGGGTACCGTCAGGTTCCCCGATCCTGAAGCCTTGTAGAAGATATTTTCAGCCGTCTGAAACCGTATATAACCAGCCCCCTCATTGACGGTGCCGGTGAAGGAATAATTTGTTCTCACCACATATCCATGAGGTGCAACCCTCTGATCGTTGACATCAATCTTGACATAACCCTCTCCGTTAACCTCGAAGTAGGCTGCTCCCCCCTGAGCGTCAATGGTTCCGAAGTTTGACTGAACCATCATCGGCCTCTCATATGAATTTAGAAACTCTTCAAATTCCGCGATGGAACCACAGCTTCTGAGAGCCTGCAACATAATCGATCCATTACGGCTGCTCGAGGCATCTTCGCTGGGATCAATATTATATGACATCGTATTCATTATGACAAAGCCTGCGCTGTTAAAACCATAATACATGGCTGTCGGCCTTGTAACGGTGGAATTGACAAGGACTATCATGTCATAATTGCCTTCTGAAAGATAGAGCAATTTTGAACGGGGCGAATCGTTATCCCTTTGCTTCCACATAAGGGGTCTGCCATCCTGCGTAACCTTGCCCGAGATGATTACCGAGGTACAGGCAAGCAATGAATCACCGGCAGGAATGGCCAGCATGATAATAAGTAACAGTTTTTTCATCTTTTAGTATTTTTCTGATTATCCGAAAGGTGCCGAAAGATAATAATTAATGACCGTTGAAGCACTCACCGATACTGCTATTTTACAATTCTTAACAGATGCACGGAAAATTGAAATTTTGCATTTGAAAATATTTAACTTATTTTTGCAGTGCTTTTAGTTTTATTTTGGTTATCTGACTGAACTTCCCAAGTTCAAATCCCATCAGGTAACATAAAGTTAAACAGGAAACGATCTCTCGTTTCCTGTTTCACTTTTTACTGACCCTGAGAACTCATGGCAATCCGTCTTTACCTGGAGCAATCAGACTGCTTCGTTCTCTGTCCTCCTTATGATCTCATTCTGAAGATCCTCTCCGAGATCATTGAAGTAATCGCTGTAGCCTGCCACCCTGACAATAAGATCACGGTAAAGCTCAGGATGCTTCTGTGCATCACGCAAAGTATCAGCATTGACAACATTGAACTGGACATGATGGCCATCCATGCTGAAATAACTGCGTATCAGTGCTGTCAGCTTGGCATAGTTATCCTCATCCTCAAAGAACTTCGGTGAGAACTTCTGGTTGAGCAGTGTTCCGCCCGTCCTCAGGTGGTCTATTTTTGAGGCAGACCTGATAACCGCGGTGGGGCCCTGACGATCTACTCCCTGGAATGGGGAAATGCCCTCTGACAATGGAACCCATGCTCTTCTTCCATCGGGGGTGGCTCCGATAACACTTCCGAAATAGACATGCGACGTTGTAGGAAGCATGTTTATGCGATGAGTACCACCCCTTGGCGTCGGCCTTCCGTTTACCGCATCGTAAAAGAGCTCAAAAACCTGTACTGCATGATTGTCGGCATAATCATTGTCATTGCCATATTTCGGAGTATCGTATATCACATCATACTGCAACTGCTCGAATCCCTCAAAGTCAGCATCCATGGCACTGAGCATCTCCTGCCATGTGTACCGCCGGTTATCGTAGATGTTATACCTGATTGAAGTCAGTATGTCGGTGATGCTGCCGAGCCCCACTCCCTGGATATAGGTTGTATTGTATCTTGCACCACCGCTGTTGTAGTCTTTCCCGTTTGAAATGCAGTCCTCTATAAGAAGTGACAAGTATGGCACCGGCAACCATGTGGAAAAAGTACCTTCAATTAC
Source organism: Bacteroidales bacterium (assembly GCA_034004335.1). Classification (GTDB taxonomy): domain Bacteria; phylum Bacteroidota; class Bacteroidia; order Bacteroidales; family VadinHA17; genus SLNP01. The sequence continues at coordinate 23,123 of JAVEWX010000026.1, forward strand.
ATTATTGCCCCTTACCTTGATATCAGCGAAGTATTTAACCTGCCTCCCGAAGGCCTCCATCAGATCGTCGAAGCTACTGAAATCTTCGACACTTCCGGTTTTCAATCCCACCTGCTTTCCTGTCCGTTTGTCAAAACCGTTGTTGATGGTCAGTTCCAATACCTTGGGGAGATTGAAATAACCGGTAAGCCAGTAACACTCCGTCCCGAAAGCTCCCGTTTCTACACATCCCGATGCTCCTCCATTACGTGCATCGACAATACTTTTCCCCTGGCGCAGCAGCTCCTGTATAATGGCCTCGGTATTGAAGCATGAGGGCTGACCGAATCCTGTCCTTATAATATCAAGCGCCTTGTAAATAAACCTGTCGGGATTCTTCCTGCTTATCTGGACCATCGAACTGGGTTGAAGAATCCTCATCTCCCTGATGACGTCGAGCAGTATATAGGTCATCTCATTGACTGCATCGGTACCGTCAGGCTTCACACCGCCTAGATTTATCAGGCAGAAGTCTGTATAGGTACTGCTCTCCTGTGCTGTTACCCCCATCTTGGGAGGAGACGGGTGATTATTGAACTTAACCCAGAAACATCCCAGCAACTCATAAGCTTCTTCATGGGTGAGGCTTCCTTCTTCTATCTGCTTGCTGAATACCGGCCACAAATGCTGATCAAGCCTCCCCGGATTAAAGGAATCCCATGGATTGAGCTCCATAATAACGCCAAGGTGAATGAACCAGTAATGCTGCAGCATCTCATGGAAGGTTTCAGGTTTATTGGCCGGTACCCTGCGACATACAGCTGCCATACGCTTCAGCTCTTCCCTTCTGGTTTCTGATGACTCCTTCCCTGCAAGGAGTTCAAGCTCTTCAGCATGCCTGTTCGCATACATTATGATTGCATCACATGCTATATTCATTCCCTTAAGCTCTTCATGCTTGTTAAAAGCCTCAGGATCATTAAAGTAATCGAGTCGTGATATCGCATCTGCAATTTCACGCTTGAGGTCCAGGAATCCCGTTCTGAACATCTTGTAACCCAATACTGTATGACCCGGGGCCCTCTGTTCCTGGAACTCGGTATATACTCCTGCCCTGTATGCATTGATCCACTCGGGGGTCATCAGCCCCATAATCCTGTCACGATTACTCTTTCCCTTCCAGTAGGGGATGATCTTCTCCCGGTATACCCTTTTAACCTCTTCATCAACCTTGAAGAATACCTTCTCCCTTGAATCGAGTATCTCAAGGTCTTCTATTGAATGAAGTGATATCTCGGGATATGTGGGTGTCTGCTTGGGACCGGGACCTCTTTCACCCACAATCAGCTCACCTTCGTTTATGCATATATTCTTGTTGCGTAGCAGATATTCGAAAGCCTTTGCCCT
>JAVEWX010000026.1:24608-26564 GCA_034004335.1 Bacteroidales bacterium
AATGAAGTGATATCTCGGGATATGTGGGTGTCTGCTTGGGACCGGGACCTCTTTCACCCACAATCAGCTCACCTTCGTTTATGCATATATTCTTGTTGCGTAGCAGATATTCGAAAGCCTTTGCCCTTAGTACCGGGGCCGACAGTCCTCTCGCCTCATCACTCATGTAAAAATCAGTGATCAGTATGGCCCTTTCAGCCGTTATCCTCTCTACGGCATTGAGACTCTGCTCCTTAAGCTTTGCTACTCTTTCCGTCATTTTCATATTTATCATCCTTTTTTCCTGTTTTCCTTATTCTTCTAACCTAAGGCAATCCTTGAACCGAACCGCAGGCGAGCTCACCTGAGGCGTAGACGAAGGTAAATCTTTGAATCTTTGAATCTTTGAATCCTTGAATCCTTGAATCGTTGAATCGTTGAATCGTTGAATCCTATTTGTTTATCCTCCAATTTTTACCCTAACCCCGATAGCTGAGAAATAGTCAGCTATCTCCTGCATCCTTTCCTGCGATGGCTGTTTCGTATCACCCATCCTGTATTCCAGGGCAAACCTCCTGTATTTTGAGGTTCCGATCCGGTGAAAAGGCAGAAGATCGATCTCCTTCAGGTTACGACCAGCGTTTTCACCGATAAAATCCCTGATTGCCAGAAGATTGCCGGCATCTTCATTATGACCCGGTATTACCGGAACCCTTACTTGCATATCGATTCCACTCTGCATTAAAAGCCTGTAGTTAGCCAGGATCATCTTGTTTGACACTCCTGTATATTCAGTATGCTTAATGTCATCCATGTGCTTTATGTCATAAAGAAACAGAGAGGTATAGGGAAATATCTCCCTGAATCTTTCCGGTGCCGCAACTCCTGAGGTATCAACTGCGGTATGATAACCCGAACCATGCAAGAGCTTCATTGACTCCTTCAGGAAATCAAACTGCATCATCGGCTCCCCGCCGGAAAATGTTATTCCTCCTCCCGAGTTCCTGAAAAATACACTCTCCCTGTCTGCAATCGCCAGCAGTTCATGTGGGGTATACTCCCTTCCAACCTGCTCTGTCCTCCTGAACTCCTTCTCACCTATTCTGTCGATCCGGTCCACAAAAGAAACATCAGGCGAAATGCCTTCTGGATTGTGACACCACCAGCATTTGAGGGGGCAACCCTTCATGAAAAATGTGACCCTGATACCCGGACCATCATGTATTGCATACCTCTTGACGCTGAAAATCAAACCTTTCATAGCTGATAAAAAAATAAATGAGAAGAAGAAGGGAATTCTGCCCAAAGGCAGGTCGGTAATGATCAGGCGTAAAACATGAGACAGTGATAAAGCCGCCTGCCGAGCCGGTTATACATAAACCTGTGTCGAATTGATGCCGTCACCTGGTGTCTGAGTTATTACGATGCAAATACAGCACTTTCACCCGAATTTCAGACAGTTGACCGTTAACTTTTCAACACGGGCAGGGTTCTTTATAATAACTTATAGGGTATTTTTATTATCAGATGTCTTATATACGGAAGAGATTAAGATGATACTCCCGAACGTTCTTTGAGGTTATGAGGATTTCTGAGGCCATCAGCCCTAAGTACATATAATGCTGTCATTCAACCTATTAACATAATTAACATATTTTTAACCTTTCACCAATGCAGCATTGCGGTAATAGCCTCGTCTATAAGTCAACAACCTTAAAAGATTTAATAACGTTTTTTGACAGACATAATTTGGACAGTAATATTTTTTGGACAGTAACATAATTTCGGACAGTAAAAAATTTTAAACAGATTACTAATTTAAACCTTAAAGCCATGAAAAGAGTTCTTTTGTTTTCCTTGCTGATTCTTACTATCAGCTTAAGTGCGTTCGCCGATGCAGTAGTAGCATCAGGTAAGACATTTACCCCGGTGGGAGACTATAAGATTGAGACTGCCGACAAACCTTTTGTTCTTGAC
>JAVEWX010000172.1:0-5456 GCA_034004335.1 Bacteroidales bacterium
TATGGTTATGCAACCGTGGTAGAGATACTCTCGGCAGCCCTTCAGCAGGGAGCGTATCTGAAGATGCTCATGGGCATTAGGGATGGAAAGAAGATTCCATATCCCCTCGGCCACTTCTTTATCGCTGTTGACGTGAAGTCTTTTACCGATCCTGCCGACTTCAGGAAAACAACAGGCAACATATTGAGGGAACTGAGGGCTTCAAGGAAGATGCCAGGCCAGAACCGCATATATACCGCCGGAGAGAAGGAATACTATACATGGCTGGAAAGAAAGAACAAAGGAGTTCCCTTCAATGATCAGCTGCTTAAAGAGTTTAGTGATCTGTGCATGACTTACGGGCTTCATGAGTTTGAATCACATTTTTCGTAGTATCCTGTAGTATTTTTATCAAACTTCCGGCATCCTCCTTAAGGCAGCAATATATTGCACCGGAATTTAAAATTTGATACATTTGCAGCCGTAAAACGGTTCCGTAGCTCAGTTGGATAGAGCAACAGCCTTCTAAGCTGTGGGTCACAGGTTCGAATCCTGTCGGAATCACCAAGGGAAATATCCTGTCTTAGAATGAAACTGAAATTCGCGATTCTTCTTTCCCTGGCTCTCTCCACTTCCACTTACGGTACGGCTACTGCCGGGGAAAGCCAGATATATCTGCTGACTATACTTCCGGGCGATGAGATTTATTCAATTTACGGACATAGTGCTCTTAGGATAGTAATACCCGAAACAGGCTACGACAGGGTTTTCAACTGGGGAGTATTCGATTTCAGTACACCGAACTTCGGATATAAGTTTACCAGGGGAAGACTAAACTATATGCTGGCAACTTATCCTTATGACCGCTTTTTGCAGGAGTATTTCCTGGAGCAACGTACGGTGATCTCCCAGGAGATACTGCTCGAACCGGCTGAGAAAGAAAAACTTATAGGACTTGCCAATGAAAACCTCAAACCTGAAAACATATTCTACCTGTATGATTTCTTCTTCGATAACTGTGCCACAAGGATAAGGGATATAATTAAGAATTCACTCGAGGGAGAACTGTCCCTTTCGGTTACAAGGAAAAAGATTACCCCCACCTTCAGGGAACTGATTGACAATTACCAGAAGCCATACAGATGGCTCGATGTGGGTATCGACCTCCTTCTCGGACTGCCTGCCGACAGGAAAGCTTCAGCCGAAGATCAGATGTTCCTGCCTGACTTCCTGATGACAAACCTTACGGAAGCAAGTGTAGTCAGGGCCTCGGGGTCGTCGGAACTGCTGGCTGAACCTGAGATTGTTGTGGAATTCGAACCCGCACAGGTTACTTCCAGCCGGTTTGCATCTCCAATGTTTGTCCTGTGGTCATTGCTGGCTGTTATCATAATTCTCTCCCTCACAAACATCAAGAGTAAATGGTGGAGGAGAATCGACATCCTGATTTTCACTGTCTATTCCATTCTTACCTTGCTGCTTCTCTTTATGACTTTCTTCACCGACCACAACGCCACCAGGTGGAATCTCAACCTCTTGTGGCTGAGTCCGTTGGTGCTGGTTACTCTTGCTAACCTTATAATGAAAGTCCGTAGTGTTTACTGGTACAGGATCAACCTGACGGTAACTGCACTCTTTCTTCCCTGCTCTTTCCTGCTGCCGCAGTCATTCAACAGGTATTTCGTACCGCTCATACTGATTCTTATTGTCAGGCTATTCTTTCTTTCTGCTTTCGGAAAGACCGAGAGGTGAATCGTCATTTAACACAATTTTAACATACCTTAAGACGCTCTTTACAATTAAGATGCTTCATTTGTGACCGGCATCAGAAAGCCATCGCAAGTGAGTTTTAAGTGTTAGTGTTCACCAAAAAATATAAAAGATGGACCATACTTCTGAAATACGTCTCCTGAATGAAAAAATTGAAAGGGAGAGCGCATTTGTTGACATCATCAGGACAGAGATGAACAAAGTCATTGTGGGTCAGAGGCACCTCACCGATTCTCTCCTGATCGGACTGCTTTCCAACGGGCACATACTTCTTGAAGGTGTCCCCGGACTCGCCAAGACACTGGCTATCAGGACACTCGCATCCATTATTGATGCCAGGTTCCACCGAATCCAGTTTACTCCCGACCTGCTGCCTGCCGATCTCATTGGCACAATGATATATAGTCAGAAGAAAGAGGAATTCGTTGTGAAGAAGGGTCCAGTGTTCGCAAACTTCATACTGGCAGATGAAATTAACCGCTCTCCTGCCAAGGTGCAGAGTGCCCTGCTTGAGGCAATGCAGGAAAGGCAGGTAACAATAGGTCATGAAACCTACCGCCTCGACGATCCCTTTATGGTTCTGGCCACTCAGAATCCGATTGAACAAGAGGGTACATACCCGCTTCCCGAGGCTCAGGTGGACCGATTCATGCTGAAGGTAATCATAACCTATCCTGCCGTGGAGGAAGAGAAACTGATTGTGAGGGAAAATCTTGCCATGGAGTTTCCTTCGGTCAATACTGTGCTTTCCGTGGCCGATATTATCAGGGCCAGAAGCGTGGTAAGGGAGGTATATATGGATGAGAAGATTGAGAACTATATTCTCGACATCGTATTCGCAACAAGATACCCTGAAAAGCGTGGTCTGGAAAGGCTTAGACCGCTTATTTCATATGGTTCCTCTCCGAGGGCTTCGATTAATCTTGCACTGGCAGCCAAGGCATATGCCTTTATACGCAGGAGGGGTTATGTTATTCCGGAAGATGTGAGGGGCGTTTGTCATGATGTGATGAGGCACAGAATAGGCCTGACATATGAGGCTGAAGCCGAAGCGGTAACCTCTGACGCTATTATCAATGACATCCTGAACTCTGTCGAGGTTCCATAAAACAAATCATATGGTATCTGATGATTCTTAAGAACCGGTTACAGAAAAAAGGTGCCTTCCCGATAGAACGAACTTATTGTTAACAGAACCTGTGTGGAAACGACAGAACTGATAAGGAAACTGAGGAGAATCGAGATAAGAACCCGCGGACTGAGCAGGCAGATATTCGCGGGAGAGTATCATAGCGCATTCAAGGGGCGTGGTATTGCCTTCAGTGAAGTGAGGGAATACAATTATGGAGATGATATCCGTTCAATTGACTGGAATGTAACGGCAAGATTCAACCATCCCTATGTGAAGGTTTTTGAAGAGGAACGCGAGCTGACGGTCATTCTTATGATCGATGTGAGTGGCTCCGGTTCCTTCGGCACCCTTTCAAGATTCAAGAGAGAGATGGTGACTGAAATTGCAGCCCTTCTCTCTTTCTCAGCTATCCAGAACAATGATAAAATAGGCGTTGTATTCTTCTCCTCGAGGGTTGAAAAGTTTATCCCGCCCCAGAAAGGGAGGAAGCATATCCTGAGGGTGATACGGGAATTACTCGATTTCACCCCGGCAAACCGGGGAAGTTCTCTCGATGAACCTCTCAGGTTTATTACAAATGCCATCAAAAAAAGAGCAATAGTATTCATCATTTCCGATTTCATCGCTCCTGACTTCGAAAAGCCACTTCAGATTGCATCAGGAAAGCATGATGTGGTGGCAATAAGAATATTTGACAGGGCAGAGGAAGCAATACCCGATATAGGTTTTTTAAGGGTTACAGATCCGGAGACCGGGGTTGAGAGATGGATCGATACATCCACCGCCGGGAACAGGGCAAAACACTCTGAGTGGTGGCAACAAAAGAGTGCAGGAATAAGAAATACGTTCAGGAAAAGTGGTGTCGATTATACCGAAATAAGAACTGATGAGGATTATGTTAAACCACTGATCAATCTTTTCAAGAGGAGATGAAACTGGCTGCTTACAGAACAATGACGCTGATTATCGGCATTTGCCTCCTGTGCCAGGGTATTCATTCCCAGGAGGTAAGGGTCAGAACCGAAATTGACACCAACAGGATTCTGATGGGAGACCAGGTATGGTTCTCCGTAACTCTTGAGCAACCTGCAGATCTGAGGCTTGACCTTTTAAAGTTCAGAGATACCATCGTAAAAAATATCGAAATTCTGACCGGACCTGTCACTGATACCACACTGACGAAAGATGGAATTCTGCATGTAAGGGACAGGTATCTGATAACATCATTCGATTCCGGGAATTACGAAATACCTCCGATATATGCTGAGATGCCCACCCCCGAAGGCATCAGAAGATTCTATTCCGATTATTTATATCTGTCTGTAACAAGGCCTGACATAGTGCCGGCTGATTCGACAATGCAGTTCTTTGACATTATTCCTCCTTACCGGGCACCTGTGACTGTCGGTGAGGCGTTGCCATGGATCCTCGGCCTCGTGGCAGCAGGTGTGATAGCCTTTTTCGTAATCATGTTTATCAGATCACGAAAGAAAGTTCCTGTCGGGGAGGAACCTGCCCTGATACAAGAGGCTGCTCACGTCATAGCATACAGGAACCTCGAAAAACTCAGGAACGAAAAACTCTGGCAGAGGGGACTGTTCAAGCAATATTACAGCAGGTTGTCAGATATCCTGCGCATATATATCGACATGAGATTCGGTTTGAATACAATGGAATCGACGACACGGGAGATACTGTCAGTAATATCAAAAATTGACCTCATGAAGGGTGAAGCTTATGATTCACTCAAACAGGTTCTTGAATTGTCTGACATGGTTAAATTCGCCAAGTTAATACCCGACTCTTCCGATTGCGAGATCAACCTTGATCAGTCATGGAGTTTTGTCTCCCTCACCAGGAAGGATAATGCAATGACCGATGAGGCGCAGGAACAGGATCATCGGGATATTCAGAATGAAAACGGGGAGGAGGAAGCATGACAGGAATTAGTTTTGCATATCCCTATTTTCTTATACTGCTGGCTATCGTTCCTTTGCTTGCCGGATGGTATATATGGCGCAACAACAGGAGCCATGCCTCTCTTACAATATCAGCGACACAGCAGGTGGAGGCTTTTTCAGCGACTTTCAGGCACTATCTCAGGCATATACTGTTTGAAATCCGGCTCCTTGTAATAGTAGCCGGGATACTGATACTTGCGCGGCCTCAATCGACTGACCGATGGCAGGACGTTACAACAGAGGGCATTGATATAATGCTTGCAATAGATATTTCCGGCAGTATGCTGGCACGCGATTTCAATCCCGACCGGATCGAAGCTGCAAAAAACGTAGCTACGGAATTCATATCCGGCAGGCCTTATGACAGAATGGGACTTGTAGTCTTCAGTGGTGAGAGTTTTACCCAGTGTCCGCTGACCACCGATCATGCTACCCTTATCAACCTTCTGAGGGAGATAAAAAGCGGAATGATAGAGGATGGTACGGCTATTGGTATGGGGATAGCAACAGCTGTGAACCGCCTTAAGGATTCGGAAGCAAAAAGCAAGGTTATAATACTGCTCACAGATGGCGTTAACAACAGGGGTGAAATTGACCCTCTTACCGCTGCGGAA
>JAVEWX010000173.1:0-5453 GCA_034004335.1 Bacteroidales bacterium
TGCAAATTATTAGGTAATAGTGGCTGTATTACGGAAGATCTCAAACGGCCGTCGTTTCTGGCAATCAGAAATCAAACCTAAGAATCTCTTGGGGCTGGTGGTACCACGTCTTAGAACCGCAAATCCCGCAAGATCAATGATCTGCGGGATTTTGTGTTATGGGGGGTTAAGACATAACAAGTCTTGTTTATCAATAATTCTGTACAGTGGCATATTTTATAAGTTGGCTGGAGGATCATTTTCTTAACATACTTATTGAGTAACAATTGACCTTTGTTTGTAAGATCATTGTTATTAACTATCTTTGTTAAGTATGCCAACAGTATTGGTAATAAAGGGTTACAGGTTCTTCTTTTTCAGTAATGATAGAGATGAACCAGTACATATTCATATTGAAAAGGCAGAGAAATATGCAAAATTCTGGATAGACCCACTTTTTGTGGCAGTAAATTATGGGTTCTCCGGAAAGGAGTTAAGAGTGATTGGTGAGATTATTGAAAAGAATGAAGTACTTATAAGGGACAAATGGAATGAGCACTTTAGCAAATAAAACTGTAAGTATTCTTGCTTCCAAAGTATGGTTCACAAAGGACATGCTTTATGTTCAGTTACAAGATGGAAGAGAGATAGGCGTTCCATTATTATGGTTTCCAAGATTAAGAAAAGCAAACGAAGAACAGCTTAAAGATTGGAGGCTTATTGGCAATGGTGTTGGGATCCACTGGGAAAGTATTGATGAAGACATTTCTGTGTCTGCATTACTATAACAAGAATTTAAGAGGCTCGCTAAGAACAGCTAAATTAATATAGCTAATTCCAGCTCCTTAGCAAAAGCTATCAGGCTATTACATTATATGCATAGACCGGAAGCATTGACCACTTTCAACCGGAGTTGACTGACAATCTTTCGCCGACCGTAACCTATTGGTAACATGCGCCTTATAATTTCAACCGTTTCACCGGCCGTATATGGTCAAGCCTTCCGGCATTTGTAGTAGACATTGAATACAAATTGAGAATCGTATTTGTTATCTGGTTCGGGACCCATAAAGAATATGATAAAATTGATGCGAGGGAGGTGAAATATGAAACTTAAGGTCATTAAAACAGAAAAGGAATACAAAGCTGCCGTAGAGCGGATCTATGAACTTATGAACTCTGAAAAAGATCAAATAGTACCAGATTCTGCGAAAGGAGATGAACTTGAACTTCTCTCCATACTGGTTGAGCGATATGAGGATGAGCAATTCCCCAAAAAGGCTCCTGACCCAATTGATGCAATCAGATTCAGGATGGACCAGATGAATCTAATCCAGAAGGACATTGCACCTCTCTTTGGTGGAGAGACGAGGGCTTCAGAAGTTCTGAATGGGAAACGCCAGCTTACCCTTAAGATGATTACAATGCTAAACCGCTACCTTGATATACCTCTTGAGTCATTGATCGGTGGTAACAAAATCTACAAACTGGATGCTTCCAGAAAAAGGAAGATTATGAAAGTACAAGTTATAAGAGACTTTCATGCAAAAAAAAATATAGCTGTGTTATAACTCATTTGCAACTATAAGAATTTGCTCTTAGTAGTAGCTGAATTATGGCTGAATTACGAAAGATCTCAAAGGTCCTTTGTTTCTCACAGTCAGAAATCTCACCAAGGAATCTATCAGGGCTGGTGGTACCGCGTTTTTAAACCGCAAATCCCGCATGATCAATGATCTGCCGGATTTTGGTTTATTGAGGGTGACGGAATTGGTGACGGATTCTTTGAATTTGCTGTAAATGTAAATACCACTGGATTATGCATTTCAATCGTTGTTTTGCGAGAGCATCATCATCTCCGTACCTGCGAGAAGGAATGCTCCGACACCGTATACTTCAGTCATATCAGAAGTAACAATCTTCGGATCCTGGCCGACAGGTTGCACCCAGCCGAGTTTGCCGTCTGCATAAACAGCACTGACAAGCGCCTTCCAGGCACGGGTTACCACAGGAGTGTAGATCTCTTTATCAAGCAGGCCCGAATTTACCCCGTAAGCCAGGGCATAGCAGAAGAATGAGGAAGAGCTGGTCTCCGGATTTGGAAAACTCTGATGGTCGAGCATGCTGGCGTGCCAGAAACCCTCTCTATCCTGGCACGAAGCCACCTTTTCTGCCATTTCAGAAAATAGTCTCTCATAGAATGGCCGGTAAACGCTTTTTGCAGGCAGTTCCTTCAACAGGGAAACAAGTCCACCCATCACCCAGCCGTTTCCCCGGCCCCAGAAAACTTTTCTGCCGTTTGCTTCCACTGTTTTTTCAGGGAAGTAGCGATGATCACGATAGAAGAGATGCTCATCCGTGTCATACAGGAGCATATAGGTGGCTTTAAACTCACTGTCCATGAACTCCAGATACTTATCATCGCCGGTAATGGCCGACAGTTTTGCATAGACCGGTGGCGCCATGAAGAGGGCATCGCACCACGACCACCTTTCTGTGGTTTGCGGGTCGCTGTAATCAAGCAATAAGCCGGCCGCGGAAGGATGCGAAATCACATAATCAAGCCTGGCCTGCGTGGGTGCAAGAATAAGGTAACTGTTCTTATCTGTTTTCTTGTGCCTGTACATATCGAGATACATCTGGCAGACGGCTATGTCATCAGCATGATACATGTTCTTATGGGGCTGCCATGAATGACTTCTCCCGATCCTGTAGAGCCAGTCCAAATATTTCCCGTCAGGGCTGATCTTTGCAAACTCCATCATCCCGGCATAAAGAGCACCGTTGGTCCAGTCGAGTTGATGGTGCGGCACAGATGCAAAATTGTCAATCTGCCAGTCGGCCACGGCACTCATCACTTTCATAATATTCCCCGGATTCAGATCCGCTGAGAACTTCCCTGCTGCCTCATTTCCTTTGATGGCAGTGTTGTAATTTGTATAGTGCTCATAATGATTTATATGCATCCACATGACGCGAGGAGAGAGTGAGGCAGGAGAATTTCTGACAACGAACGGACGCACATTGTCCTTCAGTGATTTTGATGTAACAGCACTTCCTGAAAAACTGTCGCCTCCGTCTTTGGTAACCCATTCCTCAATTTCATACCGGTCATACACCGGCCTTGACATGTAGACCCTGCAGGGATCATTATGATCAAGCACAATTCCTCCGGAGTAATGGGGTTCAGGATCTCTCTCCTGCTTCTGTCTGCTGAACCTGGGGAAGGCACTTCCTGCCTTGCAGATTCTGCTGTTTTTCCATTCTGTTCCCGTCCAGGTGCCCCAGTTGTAGTAATGCTGAGTTTCTTCGGGAAGGGTAGTATAGGCAATCACCGGCTTTCCATCACCGGTAAGGGCAATATCCCAGATCCATGCTCTCTGGTTTGCAGCTTCACCATCATATGCCCTCGGTACCTTTTCCTGCTCAATCGGCAGGTTCTCCATGTCGCCCATTTTTTTGCCGGCAGCGTCGAAGAAGTTACCGCTCTCATATTTCAAATAATAGATGGAGTTGTGGTTTTCCTCCCTCGGGTGTCCGTCAGTAAAGGCAAAATGAATAACCGATTTGTCGTCAGAGACGATCTTGGTATAGGGACGGTTATGGATGTTGTTGATTTTCTTCGACACAATGGTCTTTGGTTCAGACCATGTTTTGCCGAGATCATCAGAGGTGATAAAGGAAGGTTTCCAGTCGTAACCTCCCCTGAAGAATAGGTAGATCCGGTTGCTTTCATTTTTAAGTAAAACAGGGTTGGTATAACAGAGCATTTTACCCAGATCGAGTGAATCAACATCAGAAAACCGGTCTATCTCTTCGGTTTTTTCGGAGGTAGTGTAATACACTTTACCTCCGTGCCTGGTAAAAAACACCATCAGCCGTCCGTCAGGCAAAACCAGTAATGATGGATTTACATGGTCATCTGCCTGGAGGTTGGGGTAAATCAATGTCTTTCCTTCATCTCCTGTCCGGTGGTCTTTACAGGCAACCATAATATCTCCCCGGGAAGTGACAAATCCGGTATAGGTACGTTCATGGATCCCCTTATAGTAAACGGCTCTCGGATCAGAGAACCAACACCATGCTCCGTCTTCAGCAACTGTTACAAAATCTTCTGCCCTCTGCGCTGCTGAGGAAATCATGATGAACAGGCACGGGCTTATCAGCAGCAATCTCTTGTACATCTGGCGTATGTATTCAGGATTTATATCAAATTATTGTAAAGGAAATAACATGTATGTGCAAAAACAAACCCGAATGATAATATTTTCTTCTGTACTGTTTTCTTGGGGTAAATGGAGGCGAAGTGGGATCTGTTTATGGCAGGCGCTCATTATGGGAATGCCGGCCAGGGGTCCTCACCATCTGTTTCTTTCCACAACCGCTGTCGAATGCTTATTTTCAACGACCTCATGATCAATGATCTGCAGGATTTAACGTTTATTGTATTGGTAAAATATCACAATACCGGTACTTGCCTCATTCATTAGGTTACCTTTGGCCTCAATTATAACAAGAGGGGAAATGGAGATGAATGAATTAAGAATTGGGAATCTGACAGTTGCCGTCCCGATTATACAGGGAGGCATGGGGGTAGGTATCTCACTTTCAGGGCTCGCATCAGCGGTTGCGAATGAAGGCGGAGTTGGTGTAATTTCGAGTGCAGGACTGGGGCTTCTATATAAGAACTTTTCCGGGAACCTGTTCGAAGCCAGTATCTACGGACTTAAAGAGGAAATACGTAAAGCGAGGGAAAAGACGAAAGGGATCATCGGCGTTAACGTAATGGTGGCCATGACAAATTTCGTGGATATGATAAAGACCTCCATCGCTGAAAAGGTCGATATCATAATAGCAGGAGCAGGGTTACCGCTTGATCTGCCATCCTTCCTAAAGAAGGACAGCATTACCAGGCTCATACCTATTGTCTCATCAGCCAGGGCGACCAGGATCATATGTGAAAAGTGGAAGGCAAACTATGATTATCTGCCCGATGCTGTCATTGTTGAAGGGCCAAAGGCCGGCGGACACCTGGGTTTTAAGGAGGAACAGATAGGGGATAACAATTATTCCCTGGAAAAGCTGGTGCCGGAAATAGTCAATGAACTGAAATCATTTGAAGAAAAATACAATAAACCGATACCGCTTATTGCGGCCGGGGGTATCTATACGGGTGAGGATATCAAGAATATAATGAAACTGGGAGCCTCCGGAGTGCAGATGGGAACCAGGTTCGTAACCACCGATGAATGTGATGCCTCGCAAGGATTTAAACAGTCATACATTGATGCCACCGAAAAGGATATTGAGATCATAAAGAGCCCTGTTGGCATGCCGGGAAGAGCTATACTTTCGGCTTTTATCCAGAAGGTAAAAGAGGGGAAAAAGCAACCCTTGAAGTGTCCGTTTAAATGTATCCGGACCTGTGACATTTCAAAAAGTCCTTATTGCATTATTATTGCACTGGTAAATGC
>JAVEWX010000174.1:0-5441 GCA_034004335.1 Bacteroidales bacterium
ATCACCGCCCGTCCCTACATCAGCGAAAAGGATATGGTATTTCAGCCAGGGGAGGGCCACGACCATAAAAAATAAAGGGAAGATGACCTTCCCGGTTTTTTACCCGTGCCGTTTGCAGATGATATCATTCTGTGAACGGCATGGTGCTTTCAGTCAGATCTATCCGTCTATTACCCCCGAACCTACAAGCTCTTCCCCGTCATACCATGCAGCAAACTGCCCTGGTGTTATCCCCCTCTGAAGTTCATTAAAAATAATATAAATACCCTTGTCGCGCCTGAATAACCTGGCGGCCTGCAAGGGCTGACGGTACCTTATCCTGACCATGTAGTCACGGTATTCCCCCTGATGCATCCCAGTATCAGGTCTGATATGGTGGATGTCTTCAGACATGATAAGCAATCCTTTCCTGTTGAGTGCCGGGTGTGAATGCCCTTCTCCTACATAGATGATATTACCCCTGGTATCGGTTGATAAAACGAAAAGCGGTTCACGGTATCCTCCGATGTTGAGTCCCTTCCTCTGCCCAATGGTGTAGTAGTGGGCACCCCTGTGTGTTCCTATGACCCTCCCTTCACCGGGATGAAAAGAAAAGGGTGCACACAGGTTATCGAGCTGTTTATCCTCAGTATCATTACCGGGTAATCCGTCTGCATAGGATTTACCAAAGGTTCCGGCAGGTATTTCCACAACATTGCCGGTGCGGGGTTCAAGCTTCTGCTGAAGGAATGTGGGAAGGTCGACCTTGCCGACGAAGCATATTCCCTGTGAGTCCTTTCTCTGTGCCGTGGGCAGTCCCAGGCCGGCAGCTATGCTCCTGACCTCAGGTTTTGTCAGTTCACCCAGCGGAAACATGGCATAGCCCAGTTGTTCCTGGTTCAGCTGACAGAGGAAATAACTCTGATCCTTGTTTTTGTCTTTGCCGGCAAGCAATCTGTAAATTGTTCTGCCATCCCTTTCCGCGGTTTCCTTTCTGCAGTAATGCCCCGTGGCAACAAAGTCTCCTCCAAGTTTCGCAGCCTCCCCGGCAAAGGAATCAAACTTGATCTCGCGGTTGCACAGTATATCAGGATTCGGTGTCCTTCCCCTTTCATATTCAGAGAACATATAGTCAATAACCCTTTTCCGGTACTGTTCACTCAGGTCAACGAAGTGGAAGGGTATGCCGAGCTTCTTTGCCACCATTTCTGCGAACATCAGGTCGTCTTCCCAATGACAGTCACTTTGCAGCAGGCCGGTAGTGTCGTTCCAGTTCCTCATAAATAGGGCACTGACCTCATATCCCTGCTCCCTGAGGATGTATGCTGCCACACTCGAGTCAACTCCTCCTGAAAGTCCTATTACCACATGTTTTTTCACCATGCAAAGATAGGGATGATATCAGATATCAGAAATTTTGAACCCTGAACCTTGAACCCTGAACCCTGAACCTTGAATCATGAATCATGAATCATGAATCCCCTTAGCTTCTCCTCCGTAAGTCTGTATACAACCCATTCATCCATGGGTACGGCCCCCATCTGCTCGTAAAACCTGATTGCCGGATTCCATTTGAGAACCCACCACTCCATTCTTCCACAGTTTCTTTCCACGGCAGTCTTGATACAGTATTCCATCAGGGCCTTCCCGATACCTTTGTTCCTGTATTCAGGTTTTACATACAGGTCCTCAAGATAGAGTCCCGGCCGTCCGACGAAAGTGGAGAAGTTGTGGAACCACAAAGCAAAGCCTGCCTCCCTGCTGTCAGCAACGGCAAACACCACCTCAGCAGATTTCCTGATGCCGAACAGACTTTCGGCAAGAACCTCCTCAGTGGCACTTACCTCATGACTAAGCTTTTCATATTCCGCCAGTTCCCTGATGAAAGAGAGTATCAGCGGGGTATCTTCCCGGGTTGCCTTTCTGAATTCTATATTCATATTTCCTGTTTTGTTAGCTGTTGGAAATAAAAATAAAAAAAATAGTAAAAGCCTCTTATCAGGCTCTTAAAATTGGGTATTTTTATAGATCGATGGAGCAGGGCAGAATAATAAAGTACACAGCATCGGCCGGCTCGGGAAAGACACACACACTCACCGGAGAATACCTGCTCCGGTTGTTTGCAAATCCCAATGCCTACCGCCGCATATTGGCAGTGACCTTTACCAATAAAGCTGCTGCCGGAATGAAGAGCCGCATACTCGATGAACTCTCGGCTATGGCGGAGGGTAAGCATACATCCCAGATGAAAAGGATAGCCGGGGAATTGAACATGCCCCCTGTAAAGATCAGAACCCTCGCTGCCGACATCCTGTCATCAATTTTGTCCGATTATTCGAGGTTCTCGGTGGGAACCATTGACAGCTTCTTCCAGAAAATTTTCAGGTCCTTTACGAGGGAAATAGGTCTGCAGACCAACTTCAGCATCCAGCTCGATTACAGCATTATCCTTCATGAAGCCATCGATGACCTTCTTAATGAGCTTAACAATGACGAGGAGCTGAGACGGTGGCTGGTAAGGTATGCAGCAGGCCTCTTTGATGAGGGTAAGCGGATCGACCTTGCCGGGTCGATATTCAAACTATCCGGTACAATATTTTCCGAGCAGTTCAAACTGTTGCCCGATGAACTGAGATCAAAACTATCGGACCTGGGAAACATCCGCGACTTTGTTTCGGAGATGGAAGAATACATATCCCGGTTCAGAACCGAACTCAGGAAGCTGGGCGAGGAAGGGGTCAGAATACTGGATGAAAACGGGGTCGATGACGATTTGCTCAGGGGGGGTAAAAATGGAATTGGCAGGTATCTTCGCATAACGGCTTCAGGGGAGATCAGGGAGCCTTACAAGGTCATAGCCAACACTTTGGAGGATGATAAGTGGCATAGCTCTTCCAAATGCAGCGCTCAAGTCACTGCTGCCCTTGCGAACGGACTCCGGGAAACCGTTTCGGCAATTTCGGAAATGATGCAGAACCGGTATCCGGGTTATCTTACGGCCCGGCTTATACTTAGAAATATCTATGTCGCTGCAATACTTACCGATGTTATGAAGATGCTGCGCAGGCATACCACAGCAGATAACAGTTTTCTCCTTGCCGACACAGGCGACCTCCTGCTTAAGGTTACGGGGAATGACCAGACACCATTCATTTATGAGAAAACGGGCAACGAGTATGATGTTTTCATGATAGATGAGTTTCAGGATACCTCCATGATACAATACCTGAATTTCAGACCCCTTATTGAGAATAGCCTGGCACAGGGCAGTGATGCCCTGGTGGTAGGCGATATCAAACAGTCGATCTATAGGTGGAGGAATGGTGAATGGACAATACTCGGACGACTACTTGAAAATGATTTTGGCAGGGAAAGGGTGGAGCCCAGGCTGCTCGACACCAACTGGCGTTCGCGTGAGGCAGTAGTGAATTTCAACAATTCTCTTTTCTCCATGCTCCCGGGCATCCTCGACAACAGCCTTGCAGTGCCCGTGAAAAGCCATGAGAACATTACCCCGTACCAGCCCTTCCTGCTATCTGAAATATACCGTGATGTCATACAGCAGGTTCCCGGGGGGAGGGATGGAGGTTATGTGAGGATATGTTTCGTCGAGGGTGATGATGAGACTGACAGGGATACCAAAGTGCTCAGGGAACTGCCCGGAATAATAATGCAGTGCCAGGATGACGGTTATCAGGCTTCCGACATAGGCATACTGGTCAGGCGTAAGGAGGAGGGAATAATGATACTGGAATACCTTAACGCATTCAGGCAGTCAATGGCTGCCGGGGAGACAAGGAATTACAATTTCAACATTCTCTCGGGAGAATCATTGCTCGTTGGCAGTTCGCCTGCTGTAAGGTTTATAATGGCACTGATGATAAGGCTTACCGATGCCGGCAATATGCTCAACAGGAGTGAGATGCTGAGGTACTACCTTCTGGCTGTCCGTCCTGGTGAGATCAGAAATACCGACATATCCCTTTCCAATATTGACCAAAGCGAGGAGAGGGTTTATCCCACTGGTTATCGCGACTTTCTTGCAAGAGCGGGTAGCAAGCCCCTGTTTACACTGAGTGAGGAGGCAATACTTTTCTTTGGCCTTAACGAAGCTGCTGCCGATATAGCATCTCTCGACTTCTTTCAGGATCAGGTACTCGATTTCATGAACCGTCGCGGCTCCGGATTACGAGCCTTCACTGAGTGGTGGCTCGACCAGGGGGCTGGAAGCAGCGTTAACCTGTCGGGAGAGCAGGATTCAATAAGCATAATGACCATCCACAAGGCTAAGGGACTGCAGTTCAAGGTGGTAATAGTGCCATTCATCACATGGGGTTTCGACCAGATGAACAGTAACCTGTTGTGGGTAACTCCGCCCGCGAAGCCCTTCAGCAAGGCCGGAGCCTTTCCCCTTGGTTACCAGCAGGACCTTGTACCTACTCTTTTCAGTCGTGATTATTTCACCGAGAGATGTTCTTCATATCTCGATAACCTGAACATCATGTATGTGGCATTCACCAGGTCAGAGGAGAGGCTGTACGGTTTTTCTTATGCCGGAACCCAAAAAGATGCCGGCACAATTCTGAAATCAGCATTCCAATCTTGCATAACCTGCGGGGAAGGCCTCATTACTCTAAGCAGCTTCTTCAATGCTGATACAGGTATATTCGAGTATGGCAATAAGGAGGGGAGCAGAATAAGGAGGGAGGCGGGAACCCTGATACCTGCTCAATACCCTGTTTATGACGGGCAAACCAGACTTAACCTCAGACTTTACGGCAGGGATTTGCTGAAGGAGGACACCGGAGATATGAAGCCAAGGGTCCGATACGGCATGGTACTGCATGAAATACTTGGCAGGGTAAGGTGCCGCAGTGATATACATGATGCCATCGAATCTGCCGTGATGAGCGGTTTCATCTCGCGTCAGGCCTACGAAGCAACGGAACGACTTATTGAATCAATGGTGACAAAACCCGAAGCAGCGGGCTGGTTTGCTGAAGATGCTACAATAATGACAGAACCTGAGATACTTACGGGCTCGGGTGATATACGCAGACCCGACAGGGTTGTTATAAGGGATGGGCGGGCTACAATTGTCGATTATAAATTCGGGAAGGAGCGGCCTGAACATCGCAGACAGATGGATAACTACCGGAACCTGATGGAGGAGATGGGCTATCATGTTGAAGCCGCTTACCTCTGGTATGTTGAATATGACAGGATTGTAAGACTATGAGCCGCGAAGGAAAGGACATATTCCCATGGGGCGATGGCAGGAGGTTTAACTCCTATTCTGCCTTCATGAAGAGGCATTTCGGAGGCAGGATACAGAAGGTGAGCATCGATGCCGGTTTTACATGTCCCAACCGCGATGGTACAAGAGGCTCAGGAGGGTGTACATACTGCAACAACGATGCCTTCAGCCCTTCATACTGCACCCCCCGTAAGAGTATATCCGC
>JAVEWX010000175.1:0-5420 GCA_034004335.1 Bacteroidales bacterium
ATAGCAGCGTGCAAAGATTATGTTAAAAGATCCCAGTGAGCCGCTGGCAAAGATTCTGCTTACTCTTTCTAAGAAGACAGGGTAGAAGAGAGCCAGGTCGCCCCCGTAGGATATCCCGGCTACAGCTATCTCATTCATGTTGTATTGTTCGCATACCCAGTTTTCCCATGCAACAAGGTCTTCGATAGTCTTGCCTATCAGCGATTCGCCGTGCAGGTTAAGGTGAGTCACCATGGTGAAGTGGGAGTGAGCCACCGAGTAGTCGAGCCGGTCAACGGGCAGTTGTGCCGCCACATCACTCAGGGTGGTAAAACCCCGGAGGTTGGGTGCAATCACCAGGAAGCCGTCCTTTGCCAGTTCATATGCAAATTTATGGTGGTAGTCGTCATTAAGCCCGATCACATTCTCCACCGATCCATGACCCTGGATAGCCATGACCACACCTTTAATCTCACCGTCGGGTTCGAGAAGGTAGGCAGGTATGGAGAGGTCAGAGCTAACCTCCATTGCGAGAGCGTGATAGGTGATATTTTCGATCTTAATCGTTCGTAACTGTCTTACGTTTTTTATTCCCGGAGGAGTGTAAGAGAGCAGTTCGGTGAATTTCTTCTTCGCCTCTTCTTTCCAGAGATGATAATCGCCGTTAAGTTTCCCGAAGGACATATTGCGGACGGGGTTTTCGTATCTTACCTTAAGCGTAAGCTCGTTGCTTCTTACCACAAAATTATCCAGTGAGGCAAGGCTGGTGCCTGACTTATCCTCATCACCAGGGGGATTACACCTAATGGATGAGACAATCATTACCAATGCAAGGATCAGTATATTTTTCATTTTTTGACAGAAGTTATTATCTTGATTATTAACAATGATACATGGCAATGCAGATTGCGTTTCCGGCGCCAGTTCACCATGCGATGACCTGAGAGGTGTAAATCGGGCAATAGAACCGGAAGGGGTTTTAATGCGGTCTTGTGATCCCCTTCCGGTTTTATTATTGCCTGATCATATGCACACCGTAACTATCAGTAGCCCGGGTTTTGCTGAAGGCTTACCTTTTCCAGCTCATATTGAGGAATAGGCTGCAGATAGTATTTTTCGGGCCATGTTCTCTGTTCATATTCGAACAGGTTATAGACCTTGGTATCAGTCACCTTATCCTTGACGATCCTTACGCCCACGAGAGGCCTGTCAAAGTCGATATGAGCAGTTTTCCACCTGCGGGCATCATGGAAATGATGACCCTCAAGGCAGAGTTCTATTCGCCTTTCATGCCTGATCTTCTGTCTCAATTCGTCGCCGGTGCCGCTTATCGGGGGCATATTGACACGCTCTCTGACTTTTTTTATGTACTCGAGCGCTATATCTTCATGTCCTGCTTCGAAGGAGGCTTCAGCATAGTTTAGCAGTATCTCTGCGTAACGGATGATAATCCAGGGGGTGCTCCTTGGGAATTGCTCCTTATCAAGGTTATAATAAGGATCCATTGATTTTCTGTAAGAGTAACCTGTTTCAGCAACACCCCATCTTTTCGGGTTTCCGATACTGTTACGTCCGTATACCGTATTTGAAACTGTGAATGCAGGGTCAAAGGGGTACAGGGTATAGTTGTTTGACTCTTCGCAGATCCAGAACTGCACGAGGGAATCGGATATCCATGGGCTGCCGTCAAATGTTATGCTGGCGTAGAACCGCGGGTCACGTTTTTGGATCGGATTGCCGTTGCCGTCAACCTGTCCGTTTTCACCTATGCCATAGGGGTCGGAAGCGTCAAGAGGGTCGTCCCAGTCAAAACTGGTTCCGTCGTCCCATTCAAAATCGTCAACCAGGGCCTGTCCCACCATGGTGGACGACCATCCTCCGTTGTAGTCATTCCCGTCGATACCGCCTCCAAGTCCTTCAGCTACTTCGAAATAGTCAAAGGCTCCATCGCTAATGATTGCGTCATTTCCTCTGGAGAGTATGATCTCCTGGTTTTTGTTGGTAAGGAACATTTGTTTAAAATCGTCCTCAAGGAGGTACATTTCCAGGTCGATCACTGCCTTGGCCGCATCAGCTGCCAGCTCCCATTTTGTGATGTCATTTGAAGGATTGAAGAGAGGGGAGGCAGCATAGAGCAGCATCCTCGACTTTATTGCCAGCGCAGCTCCCCTGGTCATCCGGCCCCAGTCATCATCATTCGAATAGCTGTCGGGCAGACGATCTATGGCCTCATTCAGGTCACTCAGGACAAGGTCGACGGTCTCCTCAAATGTGCTTCGTGATCTCACAAAATCGTCATTCAGAGTAAAGGGTTCGGTTATAAGCACAACACCACCATAGCGGGAAGCAAGGTCCATATAGCTCCATGCCCTTAAGGCATAAATCTCACCTATCATCCTCTCCTTCAGATTCACTTCGTCTTCATTTATCGGATCGTAACTATCAATCTTCTGAAGGAACTCATTGCATCCTTTGATAAAACCGTAATGATAATCCCATACCTCAATTCCTGTCGGGATTGAGGGGCCCATGATTCCACCCCAGTAGTCATAGATACCGTGGTACCCGTATTTATGGGTTGCCTCATCAGTAAAACAGCCCAGTTGAAAAGCCCTGATCCAGTCGTTCCAGCCCAGTTTGGGCAGAACTTTATACTGATTATTGACAAATGCCTGGGCCAGGTTCAGGTCTTGCCATACAGAAGCTTCCGAGAACTTATCGAGGGGTTTCTTGTCCAATAATTCATCGCTGCAGGCAAACAGACTGGAGCACAGAATTATAAGCGATATGATTTTATATATATTTCTCATTTTTTCAAATTTTGCATTACTAGAATGTGAGGTTAATTCCGAAGTTGTAGATTCTTGTGGCGGGGTAATAGACGCCCAGATTATTAACCACTTCCGGGTCATAATGCTTGATTTTATCAATAAGCAGCAGGTTGGATCCGCTCACATATACTCTTGCGCTTTTGAGTCCGACCTTTGAGATGGCATCAATTGGCAGATAATATCCTAACTGCAGGTTTTTCAACCTCAGGAAGGAAGCATCTCGCAGCCAGAAATCAGACTTGAGAGTATTATAACTCTCTGCCCTGTGATAGAACGGTCTGGGCATGGTGGCTGTCTCTGCTGTCTCAGGAGTCCAGCGATTATCGTAGAGCCACAGGGGGAGGTTAATATCGCCGTTTCTTTCATTGGGATTGACATATGTTTTAGCTGCTGCCTGGCCCTGGAAAAGGAGACTCAGTTCAAAACCCTTGTATTCAAAATCAGAGTTCAGTGCGAAGATAATCTTTGGAATGGAGGAGTGGTAGAGTCTGACCTTATCGTTATCGTCGATACTCCCATCCTTATTGGCGTCTATATATTTTATATCTCCCACGCGGGCTCCCGGACGTTTGACAGGTGTGGCGTCAAACTCTTCCTGGGTGTTGAAGATGCCGTCAGTCTGGTACAGGAGCCAAGAATCTATGGGGTGTCCTTCTCTTCTCTGGTAATCAGGGATATTGGGTGACTCATCCATGTAGATTATTTTATTGCTCATGAAGGCAAAGTTCCCGGCGAGGTTATACTTGAGATCACTGACACTGTTTCTGTGTGATAACATCAGTTCGATGCCCTGGTTTTGTGCCTTTCCAATGTTTTCATCAGGAAGGGTCATTCCTGCATAGGAGGGTACCGATGCATTCCGGGTGGCAAGGATGTTACTACGCCTGGAGAGAAAGTACTCAACTTCAAAACCCAGCAGGCCTTTCCAGAGAGATCCTTCCAGCCCAATGTTATAGGTGTTGGCCACCTCCCAGGTAATGTTGGGGTTTGGAGTGCCCGTAAAATATAGAGTGGGCACCACCGATGGGTTGCTTCCCAATACATATGAGTCGTAAGCGCTCAGGAGTGAGGCTGAAGAGAGATACTGATAGTCTCCCACATTGTCACTTCCCATCTGGCCGAATGAGGCTCTGACTTTCAGGAAATCAACTGTTGGGTAATTATCTTTAATAAAGGGTTCCTCAGATAACCTCCATCCAATTGAAATCCCGGGGAATAGTCCGGCGCGTTTTTCAGGTGGGAATCTTAATGATTCATCTCTTCGCAGGGTGAAGTCTACCAGGTATTTCTCGTCATAATTATAACCAAACCTTCCGAACAGGTTACGGTAGGCAAATTCATAGCCTGACCCCTCATTTTGCTGTGTGTTGGCATCCCCGGCAAACTGGTACGGGATCTGCTCCGAGAGGAATGTGTTACGCGTTGCATTGATCCATTCAGTGAGTATGGAGTACTGCTCATAGGCCACGAATGTACTGAAGTTATGCTTGCCGATACTCTTTTCGTAACCCAGCTTTGCGCTAAGCGTTGTCCTGTATGAGTTATAGAAATAGTCATAAAGGCTTCTGCTCATTACCGGATTGACGTTCAGGTTGACATATTCTCCTGTGGAGTTATCATAGGCAAACAGGTCATAACTTTTTGCAAATTCCTTGGTCCTGACATTGGCAAAGTCATATGCCGCCGTTCCCTCCAGGAAGAGTCCTTTTGTAATAAAGGGCAAATCCCATCTGGCGGTCGCCTGCGAATTGATAGTCGCTGTCCTGTCATCCCTTGCCCCTGCATTGCCTTTTATCATCTCCACGAGGTTAACACTGTAAATCGGTGCCGGCAGACCGTTCGCATAATAAATAGGCTCGGTGGGCCTGTTACCCAGCATCCATTCAAAGAAGCCAATATTTGTGTAGCCAACGTTTACATCATAAACTGAGTTTGAGCCTATCGCCCTTGTCACGTCATCCCTTCTTCCGGAGATATTGACAGAAAGCTTCAAATTCTCAGAAATCTTTGCATCGATATTTGACCGTACTCCATAAGAGTTGTAATCATCTATACCGTCTTTAAAATAGGAATCCTGGTAGAGATACCTTCCTGATATATAATATTTGACAACATCGTTGCCTCCCCTGATCGAAAGTGTGTGCGATGTCTGGGGAGCTACTTTCTGCAGGACATAATCTTCGATGTTATAATTGGGATAGAGGTTAGGGTCAGCACCCTGCCTGAACTTTTCAATCTCTTCAGGAGTGTAGATGAATCCGCTTCTCTGTGCCTCAGTATAATATTGGGCAAACTGCCATGACCTGGCCATTTCGGGTACCCTCGTGGGTTGGGTCAGTCCGTAGTCTCCCGTGTATTCCAGAGTCGGTTTTCCGTCTCTGCCTCGCTTTGTGGTAACAAGTATGACACCATTGGCAGCACGCGATCCGTAGATTGCGGCTGAAGCATCTTTCAGGACCGAAATGCTCTCAATGTCATTGGGATTTAGCCTTTCAAATCCGCTACGGTTGGCTATCCCATCAATGATTATGAGAGGATCGTTGCCTGATTGCCACGAACTTTTTCCCCTTATATTTATCTGCAGGTTCTCTTCGCCCGGACTGGCACTAC
>JAVEWX010000176.1:0-5392 GCA_034004335.1 Bacteroidales bacterium
TCCACTTTTTCAACCCATTTTTCGCATTCCGGGTTGAAGTGGTAAGATTTCGAACCACTGTGGTAAAGATTGATTATTAGTATTTTGCGCAGGTGCGATTTTTCGTTTGCACAGTATATGCACGCTTGCGATGCATTCAGTAGCGGAAACGATGAATATACCTGCGCCACATGAGGGCACAAAAAAGACTCTAACTGCTTGGGTTAGAGTCCTTTGTGGAGCTGGCGGGAGTCGAACCCGCGTCCAGGCAAGGAGACCATATGCTTTCTACATGCTTAGTCTTGCTTGTTTGTCGGAGCCGGTGAGGTGCAAAACAACCGAACCGGTTCTTATCTCCTTTGTTTCGCCGGCAGACCGGAGACTTCTACCGACTATACCTTAATTGCGTGCGCCTCCTTATCAGGCCGGCTAAGGTCGTAACCTCCCGGGAGACGTCCCGTTCCGGTACCTGGTACCGGAATTAAGCTAACCTACTCGATTCAGTTAGGCAGCGAGAGCGTAATTGTTTTCGCCATCTGTTGTTCGTGACACAGTTGGGGTTGCGCCACCACACCCTGCATGCTTACATACCACCCCGGCTTGCTGTCAAAACCATGTCAGCCCCGTTTAATGGTCTGCAAAATTAATAATTTAACCGTACCATTCAACTAACAAACTCCTTTAACTTCAAAAACCGGGCCGGATTTTGTATCTTCACACGGTGAACACAAAACCGACCTGTCATGGATAAAACACTGAGAATCGGAATACTCCGGGAAACGAAGAATCCGCCCGACAGACGGGTTCCGCTAACACCGGCACAAATCGTTGAACTCCAGGAAATATATCCAAACGTGGAATTCTACGTCCAGCCAAGCGACATAAGATGCTATTCGAACGAGGAGTACGATTACCTGGGAATCCCCCTCAGGGAAGACCTTTCTAACTGCGACATACTGCTTGGAGTAAAGGAGGTTGACAAAAGAACATTCATGCCAAACAAGACATACCTCTTCTTCGCTCATGTGGGGAAGAAGCAGCCCTATAACAGGGAAATGTTCAGGGAGATTGTTGATCGCAAGATAAGACTCATTGATTATGAGTATATTACAGAAGATTCGGGTGCAAGGGTCGTTGCTTTCGGCCGCTGGGCAGGAATTGTAGGGGCATACAACGGTCTGAGGGCAAGAGGTATCAGAACCAACAGGTTCAGGCTCAAGCCCGCATACCAGTGCAAGGACCTTGAAGAGATGTGGGCCGGACTGAGGATGATTGAACTGAAAGCCGGTCTCAAGGTGCTGGTGACAGGAAAGGGCAGGGTCGCAGGCGGAGCTATGGAAACACTGAGTGTATGCGACCTTGTGGAGGTCTCCCCCGAGGATTACCTGACCCGCGAATTTGAAGTGCCTGTCATTTGCCAGATAGGACCGGAACACTATGTGAGGAGACGCGATGGCAGTACCTTCGACTTCGACCACTTCGTCAGGCATCCTGCAGATTACGAGTCAGCATTCCTCCCGTTCACAAGGGCAACCGACATACTTATCGCCTGCCACTACTGGGATCCTGCGAGCCCGGTCTTTTTTACCGCTGAAAATACCCGCGACCCCTACTTCCGCATATCGGTCATTGCCGATGTAAGCTGTGACATTGCCGGACCGATTCCCACAACACTCCGCGCCACCACAATAGCAGATCCCTTCTACGGATATAATCCCCATACCGGCGACGAGGAGGTAGCCTTTACAAGGCCAACAAACATAACGGTGATGTCGATCGACAACCTCCCGGGCGAACTGCCCAGGGATGCATCCGCCGACTTTGGCAAACAGCTGATGGGCTCCGTCCTTCACGATCTTTTTTCGGGAACCGAAACGGGAATGGTACAGAGAGCCACAATCACCGAAAACGGGAAACTAACGGAAAAGTTCAGCTATCTCGACGATTATCTGGGGGTATGAGGATAATAATTGCAGGTACTGCATTTCCTTTCAGGGGAGGACTTGCCGCATTCAATGAACGGCTGGCCCGGCAATTCATTGAGGAGGGCCACAACACCACCGTCGTGACCTTCATACTGCAGTATCCGGGATTCCTTTTTCCGGGAAAGACACAGTACCTCGAGGGTCCTCCCCCTGCCACTCCTGAGATTATCCCGATGATGAACTCAGTAAACCCCATAAACTGGTTCATTACCGGAAGGCGGATCAGGAGAATGAATCCCGACATACTGATATTCAAGTACTGGCTTCCCTTCATGGCTCCCTGCTTTGGAACAATTGCCCGCATCGTCCGCCGCAACCCCGCAACAAGGATCATTTGCATTTTTGACAATGTCATACCCCACGAGAAAAGGCCGGGCGACCGACTTCTTACCCGCTGGTTTCTCAAGTCCCTGCACGCTGCAATTGCCATGTCGGAACAGGTAAAAAGCGATTTCTCACGGTTCAGACCCTCCATACCGGTGAAACTTTCACCTCATCCCCTTTTCGACAACTTCGGAGCAGATCCCGGCAGGGAAACGGCCGCCGGAACCCTCAATCTCAATCCCGGTTTCCGGTACCTGCTGTTCTTTGGTTTCATAAGAGCCTACAAGGGTCTCGACCTGCTGCTCGAAGCCTTCGCCACCAGCAGTTCAAGAACAGGAGGAAAGATAAAGCTTATCGTCGCAGGAGAGTTCTACGAGAATGATGAACCCTACAGGAGGATCATCAGGGAAAGAAACATGGCAGACGACGTAATCCTCTTCGACAGGTTTATCAGGGATGAAGAGGTGTCATCCTTCTTCAGCCTTGCCGACCTGGTGGTTCAGCCCTACAGGAGTGCCACGCAGAGTGGCGTAACCCAGATAGCATACCATTTCAACAAACCAATGGTGGTAACGGGAGTCGGGGGATTACGTGAGATAGTACCTGACGGAAAATGCGGCCTCGTTGTCAGTCCGGAACCTGTGGCGATTGCTGATGCTATTGACCGGTTCTTCGTTGATGCCCGACTGAGGGAACGCCTTGCCGGCGGGATAGAGGAGGAGAAGAAGAGATACGGCTGGAACCTGATGACAGGGTCAATCCTTGAGATGTACGGGAAAACGAATGACTATGATAATAAGAAGTAAAGCTCCACTGAGGCTGGGCCTTGCGGGAGGAGGAACCGATGTAAGCCCCTATTCCGACAGGTTCGGAGGTGCGGTTCTTAACGCCACAATAAGTCTGTATGCTTATGCTACCATTGAACCGTTGCCGGCCGGCAGCGGCATAAGGATATGCTCTATAGACAAGAGATGTACGGAAAACCTTGATGAACTTATTAAGCTCCCCGTCAACGGCACTCTCGACCTCATCAAGGGAGCCTATAACAGGATTGTTGAACAATACACCCGCAAACCCCTGTCATTCAGCATAACAACGTATGTCGATGCTCCTGCCGGTTCGGGACTGGGTTCCTCTTCAACACTGCTGATAGCCGTGCTTGGAGCATTTGCGGAATGGCTGAGCCTGCCTCTCGGAGACTATGACATGGCCAGGCTTGCTTATGAAATTGAAAGAGTCGACTTGTCGATGGCAGGCGGTAAACAGGACCAGTATGCCGCAACGTTCGGAGGTGTTAACTTCATGGAATTCTCTGGTAATGGTAAGGTGATCGTCAATCCGCTCAGGATAAAGGACTCGGTTCTTAATGAGCTTTCGAACAACATCATTCTGTATTACACCGAAACCAGCAGGCTGTCATCGGCAATTATCGAGAAACAGCAGAGAAGGGTAGAGGAGGGAATTAACAGTTCCGTGGAAGCCATGCATGAAATAAAGAATCTTGCCGTCAGGATGAAGGAGGCAATATTGAGGGGAGAGATTGATCTAATGGGTGAACTGCTTAACCTCAGCTGGCAGTATAAGAAGCAGATGGCCGATGGGATCACCAATCCGAATATTGACAGGATATATGATACGGCTCTGGCTGCCGGGGCTACCGGCGGTAAAATATCGGGGGCAGGTGGCGGCGGGTTTATGTTCTTCTACTGTCCGGGCAACACCAGGTACAGGGTAATAGATGCCCTCGGCCAGTTTGGAGGCCAGGCCAAAAGATATGATTTTACCAGAACAGGACTTGAAACCTGGAGCTACTGATGAAGGTAAATGAGGCAATAATACTCGCGGGCGGTCTGGGAACCCGGCTCAGGGAGGTTACAGGCACCCTGCCCAAAGTGATGGCACCGGTTGGCGGACGGCCATTCCTGGAATATTTGCTTAATTACCTTGCTGTTAATAAAATAAAAAAGGTTATACTGGCTACCGGGTACGAGAGTGAAGTTTTGAAAAGTCATTTCGGAGATAGTTTTAAGGGACTATCTATCAAATGGTCTGATGAAGAGGAGCCTCTTGGAACGGGCGGGGCAATACTTCAGGCTACAGCATTCGCTGAGTCTGATTCAGTGTTCATTTTAAATGGCGATACACTATTTGATGTGCCTCTTGAAGCAATGGCTGATGAAACTGGTAGAAACTTCAGTTCAATAAGTCTTGCCCTCAAACCTATGATCGATTTTGACCGGTATGGGTCGGTAGAGATAAAAAATGGCATTATTACCAGTTTTCAGGAGAAAAAGTTTTGCCGGGAGGGTTTAATTAATGGCGGGGTATATCTTCTTTCGTGTAATTGGCTCATCAACAGAGCTCCCGGCATTAAGTTCTCATTTGAAAAGGATATTTTGGAAAAATATGTTTCTCAGAAGGAAATAGCAGCCTTTATCTGCGATAATTACTTTATTGATATTGGAATACCTGCCGATTTCAGAAGGGCTCAGACCGAGATACCTCAGAAGCTGCCTCTTTAATGATAAAAGGTTCGGTCTTTCCTTTGCCAGATAGCCTAATAGGGTCAACAACTTATCTCATCTCTCCTGATCGTTTTTATGTCAGGTGCCTAATTGGAAATGGTTAAAAGGGAAACAATTACTGGAAATGGAAAACTCTCTGCGGAGTTCGAGTATCCTCGGGATTTTCTTTTAGGATGAAAAAGCCTATTGCCGGAACCGTATATACCTATTGGGGTGGAATCGCTGCCAACAAAGAGCGGCTTGGCCATGAACCTAATTCTGTTACAGATGCAAAAGACAAATATTACAGTGGGGACTATGCCGCTAACTTTGCCAGGAGAATAGCGGAGAAGAGAAAAAACTATAACCGGGATACAATGACCTAAAAATCGTAGATTTATTTAGTGAATTGAAGAAAAGCATATATTTGGGACTGCCTTTCTTATTAACTATTTATAACAATTTATATGAACAAAATACTAGGATTAAAAGTACTGCTTCAAAACCCCCTTGCAGTGATAATGGAAGGAGTCAGAGTTCGAGAGCAAGATTATTTTAGGAAGAAGCTCATTAAGGAATATAATACTGAGCAGCTACCAA
>JAVEWX010000027.1:0-26132 GCA_034004335.1 Bacteroidales bacterium
GACTTTCACATTTGGACCTTTGTAAGTGCCAGCTTATCAAAGATCCTTCCTTTTATCAGACAGTAGATTCCGGGATTAATAATTTTAAGCCCGCTCCCTAAATACCAGAGACCCCCTTTCTCCTCTTTCATTTTTCCTTTTTCCCATGCCCCGATCCTTATAATGAACATTTGGCTTATATTTGCGAAACCTTCAGTTATCGCATGAGGGAATTTCAGGTTATCAGGGATGAAGACATACATACAGAGGAGGGAGAAAAATGACAGCCTTATTGTAGTATTTGGAGGTTGGGGAAATGATGAAAAAGCATTCACCCCGTTGTGTTCAGAAGATTCCGACTTTATTCTGTTTTACAACTACTCGGCTGACGAGCCCCTGATTCTGCCCGAAATGAAAAGTTATAAAAAAATAACCCTGATCGGGTGGTCGCTGGGTGTTTGGGCGGCCGAATACCTTTCCTCAAAACTGAAGATAAAACCTGACTTTGCCATTGCAATTAACGGGACTCCCTTCCCTGCACATGACAAATACGGGATACCCCTTGCTGATTTTGAAAAAACCCTCAACCATATTACCGATCTCAACATGGTCAAGTTCTATCTGAGGGTTTTCGGAAATAAGAAAACCTATATGGCCAACATCGACAGAGTACCGGCGAGGAGTGTCAGATCTCTTTCGGACGAACTCCGCTGGCTTTACAACCGGATAATGGAACAGACTGAACCGGGATTCAGGTGGGATGTTGCACTTATCAGCAAAGACGACAGGGTTTTTCCCACTGCCAACCTTCTTGCCTACTGGAAAAAATGTCCTGAGACTGCAGTCGCTGTGCTCTTGCAGCCGCACTACCTGTTTCATTCATGGAATAGCTTCCCCCAGTTAATCAGTTATGCAGAGTCACTGACCGGACGTAGCAACACATAATCCCGCTGAAGAGGAAGTGCCA
Organism: Bacteroidales bacterium; assembly: GCA_034004335.1. Taxonomy (GTDB): domain Bacteria; phylum Bacteroidota; class Bacteroidia; order Bacteroidales; family VadinHA17; genus SLNP01. Next base: position 947 of record JAVEWX010000027.1, read on the forward strand.
CCTTTTTCAGTGTGGCCAGAAAACAGTCCTGTTTTACTTGATCAGCTGATAAATCACATTCTGGCAGATCACTAAATTGGTTAACTTTGCTGACTACTTTAGTACCGGTTTTTTAAATCAGACAGGCAAAACTCACCTAACCGAATAATCAATATGTCAGTTTATCTTATTGTTATTCTGGCCTATTTTACTTTGGTCATACTGGTTTCGGTTCTTACAAAAAAAGTTGCCAGCCGTTCTGCAGCTGATTTCCTTGTTGCCGGCAGAAACCTTGGACTTGTGGCCTGCGCTGTTGTCGTGGCTGCCGAATGGCTTGGAGGCATGAGCACCATAGGTGTAAGTGAGATGGCATTTACCACCGGGACTATGCAGCCGATACTCTACAACATTAGTACTGCCCTTGGAATGGTTATCATCGGTTTTACGGTGGCCTCTCACTACAGGAAGAACAACGTTCATACTGTCAGCGAAATGATTGAAACCATCTTCGGGAAGAAATCAAGGAATGTGTCGGCTATAGCATTCCTGTTTGCCTATGTGGTTCTCGCATTCGTGCAACTGCAGACATGCTCCTCGGTAATAGCCACCCTCTTTTCCTCCGAGCTTGAGAGTCTGGTGTCGGTTTCATGGATGCCGGGAGATGAATGGCTTTGGGCAGTAATATTGTCTTCAATAGTGATTACAATATATACTTATATGGGGGGCATGCACGCGCTGGCAATTACTGGTATCATACATGTTGCAGTAATGTTTATCGGTCTGGGGATTGCTCTTTTCACGGGACTTAAGGAGGTAGATGGTTTGTCATCGCTCCATCAGAAAATGGTTGAGACAGGTTCACCCGAGAATCTTTGGAATCCCTTCAGTGGAGGATTGAGCTATGCATGGATGCTTGTACTTGGAGGGGTGTTGGGAGGAATGGCCGGTCAAGCAAGTATCCAGCCCATATTTGCAGCCCGTGATGTATCCATCGCAAGGAAGGCAGCTATACTTTCAGCCTTCATTGTTGCGCCTTTCGGAATAATGGTTGCCATTCTTGGCCTTATTGCCAGAACAGGTAATTATTTCGATGTTAGTGCCATCAACGCCAAAATGGTGCTGCCTACGTTGATGACATCTCCTGAATTCATACACCCGGCGCTCGGGGGGCTTGCACTGGCAGGGGTTCTGGCAGCTATATTATCGACCGTCGGGCCTGTCAACTTTGCCGTTGTAACAATTGCAACGAAGGATATATATAATGGTATAATCAATCCTGGTGCAGCCGATTCAGGATTGATCTCCACGGCGCGACGGCTGGTGATCCTCGTAAATCTTGTTACAATACCGCTTGCATACCTTGGCAGGGATGGAGCGATTCTCGACACCGCATATGTTTCGTACGGAATAAGGGCAATTGGAGCAATTGTAATAATTATGGGGATTTATGCGAGTGGCTGGGTAACCTCGAGAGGTGTCAGGGCTGCATTTATCGGAGGAACGGCTGCAGTGATACTGAATATCATCGCAAAGAGACTCAGTCTTTTCAGCATCGAGGATACATATGTTGCAGTAGTAACCACAATTATCATAGTAATTACCGATTATCTCCTGGCCAGGCTTAAACGGACAAAGCAGTTGTAACTGAAACAAGTGCGCTGTGCAACATACCTGGCTGCCCTGAGCTATCTGACGATGTCCGATTTAACACCAATACTCAAAGGTTGAAAAATAATATGGAGTTGAAGCTGATATTACAGTGTAGTATTAAGAGACTTCACAGGGAATCACTGCTTGAGTTGCCGGATAAAGGTAAAGTACCGGCGGGTGGTGTACTCAGCATGAGGGAAGTATTCGAAAAGGATGAAGCAAGAGACATGATGCTTGAGCGATTGGTTGGTGATTGTACAATCAGGGGAGTTAGTTCCAAAGCCTCTTGTGTCAACGAAAGAAGGTCCTGGCATCATCTTTCTCCCCCTCCGGCAAATGGACAACATATCACTGCTATGCTCAGGGAATTGGCAGGTATGACGGGTGAGTCTATCATTGAATGTATTGAAAAGCAGGTTGTTTTTCAATGCATGCGAGGGATGTCTTCTACCCGCTGACATTTTTTGAATTCATACTCATCAAAAGGTAATTATCTGAGTTGTGGTTTACATTAAATTGTATAGTTTTAAACACAAATTAATACTGCTCCCAAAACACATAATTATCAAAACCGTTTCTGATAAGAGATCAGCAAATTAGAAGGAACATATAATAGAATATCAATAACCTAAAGAAAAATACTATGGCAAAAAGGACTATTGTTATAATGCCTGGCGACGGCATCGGCAAAGCAGTCATGGACGAAACCATACGGGTCCTTGACTCAGCCGGTTTTAAGGCAGATTACGTACAGGGCGATATCGGATGGGATTTTTGGTGCAACGAGGGTAATCCACTGCCTGACCGCACCCTGAAGCTTCTTGAAAAGCACAAGATCGGCCTTTTCGGGGCCATAACCTCGAAACCCAAAGATAAGGCAGCAGCTGAACTCAGGGCTGAATTACAGGGTAAAGGGATACAGTACTATAGCCCCATAGTTGGTCTGCGTCAGCATTTTGACCTGGATATTTGTATGCGCCCATGCCGTACATTTAAGGGTAATCCCCTGAATTTTGTCAGACGAGGCATAGGTGATACCATTGAGGAGCCCGTGGTTGACGTAATGATTTTCCGGCAAAACACGGAGGGGCTCTATGGTGGTGTTGAATGGACAAATCCCACCGATCAGGTTTACAACGCACTTATGACCCACAAGAAGTTTGTTGACAACTTTGGATGGTGCCCTAAGGAAGAGCTTGCGGTATCAACCCGCATCTTTACCAGGAAATATGTTACCCGCATTGTTCGCGCTGCATTCGACTATGCGAAAAAACGTGGGTTTGAAAAAATAACTGTTTGTGAAAAACCAAATGTTATCCGTGAAACTTCAGGGCTCATGTTGAAAGTTGCTCAGGAGATGAGCAGAAATGAATACCCCGGGATATGGGTGGAAGATGTCAACATAGACGCTATGATGATGTGGCTGACCAAAAACCCCGAAAACTACCATGTGATAGTTGCCGGCAACATGTTTGGAGACATAGTATCGGATGCCTTTGCCGGCCTGATAGGAGGCCTCGGTTTTGCGACCTCTGCCCAATTCAATCCGGAAAGCGGAATTGGAGTCTTCGAACCAACCCACGGATCAGCCCCGAAATATGCAGGATATGAAACATCCATTGTTAACCCTGTAGCGATGATTTTGTCTGCAGTGATGATGCTTGAATATGTTGGCGAGGATGAGATCGCAAGCCGCATAAGAAAAGCCACCTCCGAGGTTATTGCAGAAGGAAGGATTCGCACCTACGACATGCTTAGACTAAAGGGCAATCCAGAGGTTATTGTTAAGGGGGGGGCAGCCAGCACCAGGCAAATGGCTGACGCAATTATTGCAAAACTCACTTAGTAACCCGAATAAACAAACTGATAAATAGCTTTAAAAACAAATATCATATCCATATGCTGAAGATAGATATAGAACAGGAATTCATGGATCAGGCTCGTGAACTGTGGCCAGAACTGGAATGGATACAAGATTCAACCCTGCGGCTGAATACAACCAGAACATGGGCCCTGGCCCTTCAGAAGAGCGTTCTTAAACCTGCCGACCTTAATTCTATTCCCTTTACCCTTCTCTGCGGACCCGATCTGAAAGTAACTTTCATGGACCACAAGCGTGCTGTTGTTCATATTGCAAGGGTTTGCGGAGATCATATGAACAAATTTTTCGGGTCAGACCTGCCAGTAGATATGGATGTACTTATTGCAGGTGCTATTCTTGCTGACGTGGGTAAGCTGCTCGAATATGAACTAAAGGAGGGAAAATCTGTGCAGGGAGCCTATGGAAAGTACCTTCGTCATCCATTCTCGGGAGTCTCACTTGCCGAGATGTGTGACATACCTCCTGCTGTTTGTCATATCATTGCTGCTCATGCCGGCGAGGGAAATATGATCAGGCGCTCAACAGAGGCTTTTGTGGTTCATCATGCCGATTTTATGACCTTTGAACCATTCAAGGAGAGGCTTAAACTGTGACCAGTTTGTTGATGTCACGAGTATCAAGCTTTAATGAATTACTAACATAGAATGAAACCAATGAATCTGATTGAGAAAATACTGGCAAGGCATAGCAACAGGGAGGTTGTTAAACCTGGTGAAATAGTTGACATATTCATTGATGCCCGTGTAGCCCGTGATTTTGGAGGGGCCAATGTTGTTAAGAACCTTGTGAACAATGGATTGGTAATTAATGATCCGAAACGCACCTTTTTCACCTTCGACTGTAATCCCACGGGATCTGATCAGAAATATGCCTCCAACCAGCAGTATTGCAGGATCTTTGCAAGAGAGAATGATATCAGGATATTTGATATTGATTCCGGAATTGGAACACATCTTGCCATTGACGAAGGGTTGGCCTGGCCGGGAAGTACTTTTATCAGTACCGATTCACACGCCAATATACTAGGAGCCATTTGTTCCTTCGGTCAGGGCATGGGTGACCAGGACATTGCGGCTGCCTGGGCAAAGGGGGCGATATGGTTCAAGGTGCCTCCATCAGTTAAATTGAATTTGAAAGGCAAACGACCGGTAAATATCTCCGCAAAAGACATAACACTTAACCTGCTTAAAATTTTCGGAGCAAACAAACTCCTTGGCTATTCGGTAGAATTCTATGGGGAAGTTGTTGAAAGTCTTTCGCTCGATGAGCGAATCACCATTTCATCCATGGCAACGGAGATGGGGGCTATCATATTTTTATTTCCACCCTCAAAAGCGATCTATGAATACTGCGAAGAGAAAACAGGCAGTAAGATTGATATTATTGCAGCCGATACGGATGCCTCATATGAGAGAGTTGAGGAAATCGATATCACTAATTTTGAGCCTATGCTCTCGTTGCCTGGCAAACCTCATGACAATTCGGGTGTCGCTAATGAACAGGGTAAAAAAATTGACTCAGCATTTATTGGAAGCTGTACAAACGGTCGCATGGATGACCTGCGCGAAGCCGCCAGGGTGTTGAAGGGCAGGAAAGTGGCACCTGGGGTGGTTCTAAAAATAGTCCCTTCTACCGACCACATCTGGAGACAGGCCATGGATGAGGGTCTGATTCAGATATTCAAGGATGCAGGTGCACTTGTGTCGAATGCCGGTTGTGCGGGCTGCGCTGCAGGACAGGTCGGTCAGAATGGGCCAGGTGAGGTTACTGTGAGTACCGGAAATCGAAACTTTGAGGGCAAACAGGGAAGCGGTTATGTATACCTGGCTTCTCCTGCCATTGTGGCGGCTTCGGCAGTTGCCGGAATTATTACTACTCCTGATCAGATACCCGGGAAACCGGTTGAGTTCAAAAAAACTGCAATCGCTGCCCCTGCTCCGGGTGGCAGAGAAAAAACCAGGAAAGATAAACCTCTTATTGTTGAAGGCCGGGCCTGGGTTATACTGAAGGACAACATAGATACCGATATGATCTTTCATAACCGATATCTCACTATTACAGATAAAAAGGAGATGGGGCAGTATGCCTTCGATAACCTTAAAGGTTATGAGGATTTTGCCAAAAAAGCCAAGCCCGGGGATATAATCATTACAGCAAAGAATTTTGGAGCCGGAAGTTCCCGCCAGCAGGCAGTTGACTGTTTCGCTTCCCTGGGAATCTCCTGCATATTGGCAGAATCTTACGGTGCTATATACGAAAGGAATGCCATCAATGCTGCCTTTCCCATACTGACATATGATCAGGGACTACTGGAGTCTGTTGATATACACGACGGCGATCGCTTGAAAATTGATATGGCTGAAGGCAGGATTACGAACCTCAGAAACGGCATCAGAGGGGAAATAAATAAATTTACTGAAGTCCAGATTGAAATATACAGGAACGGAGGGTTGTTGTAAACCTGTCGGATGTTTAACTGATATCGAATAAGTTATGGGAAAGACATTTGCTGAAAAAATTTTTGGTGCTCCTGCCGGGGCTATAGTGTTTGCCAGGCCTGAGATCGTGTTGACACATGATAACACTGCCAGTATCAGGAAGACTTTTGAGAAGATGGGAGGCACCAGGGTGTTTGATCCTGACCAGCTTTTGATAACCCTCGATCATAATGCGCCGCCTACTGATGCCAAGCTGGCTAATGACTACAATGATATACGCCTTTTCGCAAGGGACCAGGGTATCAGTAAATTTCATGATGCCGGGGATGGTATCTGCCACCAGATAATGTCATATTATGCCAGACCTGGCATGTTGATCGTTGGCAGTGATAGCCATACCTGTACCGCTGGGGCCTTCAATGCCCTGGCTGCAGGAATTGACCGTACCGAATCAGCAGGATTATGGAAAAAAGGTGAAACCTGGTTCAGGGTCCCTGAATCAATGAAAATCATACTTGAGGGTAAACTCAACAAGGGTGTTTATGCCAAGGACCTTAGCTTATGGATTATAGGAAAGATAGGTACTGATGGTGCTAATTACATGTCAATAGAATTTCACGGCGAAGGAGTCAGGACTCTTTCTGTTTCCGAGAGGATGACAATCACCAACCTGGCTTCCGAAATGGGCGCAAAGAATGGAGTGTTCCCTGCCGATGAAGTTCTTGCGAAATATCTTGGCACTTCTGATTTGAACAGTGTGTGGGCAGATAGTGACGCTCGTTATGACAAGGAGATCAGAATAGACATGAGTGAGATTTTCCCGGTTCTTGCTATACCGCATAGTCCGGAAAATATAAAAGCCCTTTCGGAGGTAGTGGGTTTGAAGCTTGATCAGGGTGTCATAGGAACCTGTACAAATGGCCGCCTTGACGACATCCGCATTGCAGCTCAGTTACTTGAAGGCAAAAAGATAGCAGCGGACTTCCAACTCCTCGTAATACCTGCATCCAAAGAAATCTACCTGGAAGCAATTCAAGAGGGATTGATTTCAATTCTTATGAAGGCTGGTGCCACCATACTTTCTTCCTCCTGCGGGCCCTGTCTTGGCACTGGACAGGGCATTCCAGCAGACGGGTTCACGGTTATTTCCACTGCAAACAGAAACTTCAAGGGAAGAATGGGCAACAAGAATGCTTCAATCTATCTTGCCAGCCCTGCAACTGTTGCAGTATCAGCTATTGCGGGGAAGATCGCTGACCCAAGGGGTATTGAGGGAAAGGATGTTTTCAAAACCACTATTCAGGCAAGTCAGACCATTTCTATTTCCAAGGGTGATTTCCGAAAGGCAGGTAATGTCTGGAATTATTCTGATGCCGATAACATAAATACTGACCAGATGTTTGCCGGCAATCTCACGTATACAGTTCTAAGCTCCGATCCGCCTGCAATAATGCCTCACCTGTTCAAAGGCTTCGATGATACATTTGCCGAGAATATAAAATCAGGCGACATTATTATTGCCGGTGATAATTTCGGATGCGGCAGTTCCAGGGAACATCCGGCAGTCGGCCTTTCTCATGCCGGTGTCAAAGCTGTGATCTGCAAATCGGTTAACAGAATCTTCTATCGTTCCTCGGTTAATCAGGGCCTGCCAATCCTTGTCGTGCCTGAAGCAGTCAGCAATTACCGGCAGGGAGACAATGTAGATGTCGATTTTATCGGCGGAGTGATAAGGATAAACGGCAAAGTATTCGGTTTCGAACCACTTCCGGCACAACTGATGTCTGTTTTTGAAGCCAAGGGGCTGGTAAACTACCTCAGGAAGGCCTGATGAAGCAGGTTATTACTCCGCCACCTTCCAGACAGTATCAATGACAGTACCGTCAACCCATTTTATTATAGCTACGGGCTGATCGGTAAACCTTATCTTTTCGGGTTTGCCACATATTGCCTCAGCTTCATCCTTTAGCTGCGTGATGGTCTTTATTGGCAGACCTGAGTTCTTCATTTTGTCAATAAGGTCTTTGCGAAGTGGATTGATGGCAATGCCTCTTTCGGTTATAATTACGTCAATCAGCTCTCCGGGCCCACAGATGGTTGTTACTTCATCGCGGATCACAGGAATGCGGTCGCGAAACAATGGTATGGGAAGAATGGTGCATCGTGCAAAAAGACAGTTCTGCCATCCCCCCAAACCATGCAGTAGCACTCCATCTGAATGAGTGACAACGTTTGCGTTGAATGCAAGGTCTACCTCTGTGGCGCCAAGTATTACCACGTCAACCATTGATGCAAAGTTACCCTTCCCATGGTAGTTATAGCTTGTAAAAGGGCTGGTATTCAGATGGTTCGGGTTCTCTCTCATTGAGCGAACTCCCTCAAGGTCAAATGTCTGGCCGTCGAGTATATAATCGACCAGTCCCTCTTCAAGCATCTGCACCAGATATTTGTTACTTCCTCCACGGGCGAAACGTGACTTCATGCCTCTCTCCCTCAGGATATCAGCAAAATAGATTCCGATTGAGAGGGCCGTACCACCAGCTCCGGCCTGGAAGGAAAACCCGTCACGGATAATGCCTGCCTCATCGCAAAAACGGGCTGTCATTTCAGCAAGCAGCAGCCTGTCTGGACTTCTGGTTATTTCTGTGGTTCCTGACACTATTTTTTCAGGTATTCCAATCTGATCGAGTTTAACAACAAAATCCACATAGTTTCCATGTATCTGCCAGGGAACACATGGGAAAGGCACTATATTATCCGTGGCTATAATAACCCTGGAGGCATACTGCGAATCAGCCAGGGCAAAACCCAGTAAGCCACAGGCAGCGGGACCCCTGTCGCCGGTGGCATTGCCAAAGGTATCTGCCGTAGGAGCAGCAATCACTGCTATATCAATTACTACGTCACCATCCTGTATTGCCTGGTATCTTCCTCCATGTGACCTCAGGATTCCAATTCCCTTCATTTTCCCTTCGGAGGTAAACCTGCCCAGTGCTCCATTCATGCTGCCCTCAATATGATGGATTGTTCCATCCTCAAGATATTTGATCAACGGGCTATGGCATTCAAATGAAGCTGATGGAACCCATACAAGGTCCTTTATTCCGAGTTCATGAGCGATATCGAAGACCTGAACTGCAAGCAGGTCACCATTTCTAAAGTGATGGTGAGTCGAAATGACCATCCCGTCCTTCAGTCCAGACCTTACAAGGGCTTCCCGGAGTGATGACACGAGCTTGTTTCCGTCAGAGGGATAATCAGCACAAGTAGCAATCACAGGGGCATGTTTACGTCCCGATGGTTTGAATTTTCCAATGCCGGAATAGGGAACCTGAGGTTTCCCATTTACAACTGTTGGTATCAGGCGCCCAACCGCATTCTTTCTAAACTTTGCTGACATCTTCGTCTTCCCTCCAGTTTTGAGATAATCTTCCGATCTTAATTGCCTGGTCAATAGTATGTTGAGCTCTCTTCACTACGGGGGGGTCAATCATTTTGGTACCCAGTGAAACTACTCCCAGCCCTTTTGACCTTGCCTCATCGAAAGCCCGGATAATTTTTTTTGCCTTCTCAATTTCATCAGCTTCAGGTGCGAAGTTTTCGTGGATGACTCTTATCTGGCGGGGGTGAATACAACCCATCCCATCGAAGCCAAGACTTTTTGATCTCTTCACATTCTCCTTGAGGCCCTCCATATCTGACACATCACTGAAAACGGAGTCAATTGGCTGAATTCCTGCTGCCCTGCATGCATTTACAATCTGACTCCTTACAAAAAAAGACTCGGTTCCCTCACCAGTACGTTTTACGCCAATATCGGCGGTATAATCCTCAAGGCCTATAGCCATTGCAACAACATTAGGAGCTGCAGTGGCAATATCAAATGCCCGTATCACCCCGAGGGCGCTTTCAATAATGGGCATTAACCAGATATTACCATCTATTTTTTCAATCTTACTTATCTCGTTTATCCGTTCATTTACAAGCCTTAACTGACCGGCACTTTCGCATTTAGGGACAAGTATAAGATTAACATTATGAGGCACAATGAAATACAGATCATCAAGGCCACGAGGCACCTGATTTATCCGGACCATCCTTTCAGCACCATAGAAGTCAATGCTTCGAAGGGCATTTCGGACCAGAAATTGAGCCTCATACTTTTTATCAGGCGCCACCGCATCCTCAAGGTCGAGAATAATCCCATCCGGCTTATGGATTCCGGCATTTATCATCAGGGAGGGGGTATTTCCCGGAAGATAGAGCCGTGAGACCCTGTTTCTGTCACGCGGCGTCTCGTACTTATTTGTCTCAAGAAATGAGGGTAGGTACTCCCTTTCTGACCTGGTAGTCATTCTTATGGCCGCCTCAAGGCGTGCTGATATGACAAATGGCAGAGCACCGCTGTCCTCAATTACAATGCTTGCATTTTTCATTGAATAGAAATCAAGCATATCTTTCACCAGCTTTAGGATATGGTTACCGTAAATGGCTTTAACCTTGCTCTCAAGCTGAATGGAGATCCCTCCTCCCCTGGTGACCTTAAGAGAAACGGAACAATCTGACCTGATTCCTTTGCCGCTGTTTCCTGTAACTACTGAAGTATTCATTAACTGAACTCAGATTATTGTTCGTAAAACTACTCAAGTTTAGTGAGTGCTACAAATCTTTGATAAGTATGTTCTCTGGTGATTTGGTCATTAACTCTTCAAAATGACCAAGCATGAGAAGGACCTTTTCATATTCACTGCTCCTCAGAACCGTAGAATGCTCTGTCCCCTTCCTGTCGAGATGACTCAGAACATATCCCACATTAAGAACATTTATGTCCATCCCGGGCTGGAAGATCCGCTGCTTACTCTGATCAGTCAGTATCTGTGATACCAGTCCCGCTCCATGAAGTTCATGGAGTATTTCATTGCATATTCTAACCGGTATCTTCAGTTTTGCTGCCATTGTCTCCGCCCCCTCTGGTGAAGCGCCATCTCTGAAGTTCCTTACTATAGAATGCATTATCAGAATTGTAAGCACCTTTTTCTGAAAAGAACTGATATTGAGTGCATCAGACTCATATTCATACCTTAAGACATTCTGATTTGCGAATGACACCTCCGCTCCGAGGAGTACTATGAGCCAGGTAGTCTGGATCCAGACAATAAACAGAGGGAAGGCTGCAAAACTGCCATATATTGCACTGAGCCTTGTTATTCCAAACTGCAGGTCGATATAGAGCCATTGCACTACCTGAACCAGACTGCCGGCCACAATACCGGCCAGGAGTGCCGATCCGAACTTAACCTTGGTATTTGGAAGAACTATATAGGTAAAGGTGAGGACAAGCCACATAATGAAGTATGGGGAGAATTTCACCAGGAACGAGATGAGCGGCTTGAAAAACTCAAGTATCGGCGCTTCCATCATGAATTCCGTGAGCTTGGTTGAGATAAAGACGGTTATGCTGCTTGACAGAATGAGAAATACTGGGGCAATAAGCATTATGGCCAGATAGTCCGTAAATTTCCTTATCCATGGTCTTGATTGCCTTATCTGCCATATATGGTTGAATGAACTCTCTATATGGTCGAGAAGCTGCATGACAGACCACAGGAGTATTATAACCCCTACTCCGGCCATGTATCCTCCCTTTGTCTCCTGCAGTGCATTTCTGGCGTTTGAGAGGACCCAGCGCAGAACCTCCTGCTGGGAAGAAAATTCCTTTGTCAGTTCACGTTCAAGATCGGCATCAAGGCCGAATCCCTTTGCCACGGCAAATGCGATGGCCGCCATCGGAATGACTGACAGCAAGGTAAAAAATGTCAGGGAGGCGGCACGAAGCTGAACTCTATCCTGCACAAAACCGCGGGCTGACAGCACAATAATCCTCAGGTACCTGATCAGAAATCCTCTACGCCTTGAGGTTTCAGAAAGACTTGTATGCCAGATGGCATTATTAATTTCTTTAATCTTTGCCAGTGTCCAGCCAATTGGATTTGCCATAATTTCGTGGTATCAGTTGAGGGAAAATTACTTGCCACAACAAATATACAAAATGGCAGTTTAATATATATTTGAACTATAATCCGATCCCAACAATTATTGCAGATGGATATTTCGCAAATAAGGAAGCCTACAATACTCATCAATGAGGCCATTGCGCGGGAGAACATCTTCTTTATGGCTGAGAAGGCCAGGAAGGCAGGGGTGATCTTCCGTCCTCACTTTAAGACTCATCAGTCAGCTACCATAGGTGAATGGTTCAGGGAGGCCGGTGTTGAAAGGATTACCGTTTCTTCCGTCACCATGTGCAGATTCTTTGCTTCACAGGGATGGAGTGATATTACCATTGCATTTCCCGCCAATCCCCGCGAAATAGAGGCAATAAATGAAATTGCCGGCAGGATCAGGCTTAACCTGATTGCCACCGGCTTCGAGCATCTGGCCTCATTTGCCTGGAATTTCAGCGGTGAGGCAGGATTGTATATCAAGATTGACACCGGGTACAGGCGATCGGGTGTTGACTGGAACCGTTACGGCGATCTGGTGCGAATAATTGATCTGGCGGAGGAAACCGGATCCCTTCGCATCAGGGGGCTATTGACTCATTCGGGTCACACCTATTCTGCCAAAGACAGTATGCACGTTCTGTCAATCTTCGAGGACACAAGGACTAAGATGCTGCATACCAAAGAGATACTCCCCGAACATAATCTGTCGATTTCCATAGGTGATACACCGTCCTGCAGCCTTGCTCCCGATTTCAAGGGGATTGATGAAATCAGGCCCGGAAATTTTGTTTTCTATGATCTGATGCAAACTGCAATCGGTTCATGCCATCCAGGGCAGATCGCACTCTCGGTTGCATGTCCGGTGGTTTCGGTTTACAGGGACAGAAAGGAAGCCATAATCTACGGCGGAGCAGTGCATTTGTCAAAGGAATTTCTGCCTATGGAGGATAACACCAGGAACTACGGACTTGTTGTCAGCCTCGACAAGAAGGGCTGGTATACAGATTCAGTAATTGGGCATGTCAGATCAGTATCTCAGGAGCATGGAATCGTTGCCCTAAGTGAAAACGGGGGAGATAAACTAACATCAGGAGACCTGGTGGCGGTAATCCCGGTGCACAGCTGTCTGACTGCTGACCTGTTGAGGAGTTACACAACCCTTGATGGCAGGGAAATCAATGATCTGAGCGGGAAGTAACAGATTGCTTATTATCGTATCAGAAGATGGGAATAATATTCCTTCGCTGATGAATTGCCCTGTAGGTAGCGAAAAGACATATTTTGAAAAAGCCGAAAAGTGCCAGCGAAGACTTTGAGGATAGCAGTCTCATTTCCATTCTTTCCCTGAATCTGATATAGATCGCTGCCAGCAGACCGGTGAGTCCAAGCCGCGAAAGCCTGTCCCATGTTCTTACAAGCCTGACGCTCGAGGCGAACGCCTTTTTATCCGTTACCTTATCATACAGTATACTGAGGTTCTCTATACCCTGCTTTGTCTTGACAATGAAGTCGGAATTCAGTTCTATCCCTTCATGAATCAATGCATTATCGATATGGAGGATAATTATGCCTGCTTTAAGCAGCTGGAATCCGAGGAGAGTGTCTTCATGTCCGTACTGCTTAAGCTCCTCGTTAAATCTTATCTTCATAAAGAGCTCTCTGGAAACGATAAAGTTAAATCCGGAGAAACGGGCATGGGGATGTTTATTCCTCTCCGAAGCCCTGATCTGCTCCCTGCTCCTCCCATATCGCCACCGGAGTGCTTTTTCCGGATCACCTGGAGGGTAATCAGGGTATTGTGTTCCCCCGCATATCACCTGCGCTCCTGACAGGAAGGGCAGCCACGCATTCAGATAGCTCTCGGCAGTGCCCGGTATCATCGCATCGGCATCGATGAAAAGAAGATGTTCGCCCCTGGCTTCCAGCGCCAGTTTATTTCTGATGGCAGCACGGCCAATGTTCTTCTCAGCTGTTATTATCCTAACCGGCCCGCCTGCTAGATTTTCATATCGCGATCTGAATTCCGGTGAGGATCCGTCATCACCTATTATCAGTTCTCCATATTCGGGTATCCCGGTAATGGCTTCCCGGAGTGAATGAACCAGAACAGCCACATCCCAATTATAAACCGGAATAAGAACAGATATCATTGATGTTTTTGCATTTCAGAGCCAAAAGTACTATTAATATCGGAATATTCAACCGGGACGAGTTTGGCAGAGATATTGCATTGACTATTTTTGCACTGAGCAACGAAAACGTTATGAACAGATTAGTATTCCTGCTTTTTATGACAACCTTAGCCAACCTGAACTGCCAGACTGTCGGTAATGGTTACGACATACCGGTAACGGTTTCCGGTTTGCCCGGCGCGAAGGTATATCTGGCCTATCACATGGGTAACAGACAGTACATAAGAGACTCCCTTACCCTTGGGAGTGATGGCAGGGGAACATTCAGCGGACCGAACAGCCTCGACCAGGGTGTTTATATGCTGGTATTGCCGGGCAGTCGTTATTTCGAATTCCTGATTACGGATGATCAATCATTTTCCATCAGATGCGATCATAATGACCTGATGAACAGCATTGAATTTGAAGGGTCTGCTGAGAACGTCATTTTCTTTAATTTTCAGAAGGGATGGGCGGAATTGCACAGTAAATCGGAATATCTCCGTTCAAGATACTCCCTTTCAAGGCAAAATCCTGATTCACTGGAGGTATTTAACAATAAGATGAAGGGGCTTGATGCCGAGATGAAAGCATATCTTAATGAGACTGTCGATAAGAACAGGGGTAGTTATGTGGCAGCACTTGTTAAAGCCATGGTGCCCATCGATCTGCCTGATTTCGCTTCACAGCCTGAACTGGCAGGCAATGATTCCCTGCAATGGGTAAACAGACACAATTATACCAGGGACCATTATTTCGATAATTTCGATCTAAGCGATGACAGATTGCTTCGAAGCCCGATGTTTCACAATAAAATTGAGCATTATTTTACCGAAATAATACTTCAGTATCCCGATTCGGTAATGTCAGCTATCGATAAGGTAATAGGCATGACAGGGGATAATAAAAAGACCTTTCAATATGTTTCAGTTTTTTTGTTCAACCATTTCAGGGAGAGTCAATTAATGGGCCATGATGCAATTATCGTCAAACTTGCCGATGATATATACCTTTCGGGCAGGGCAGACTGGGCAACACCTGAATTCGTAGATAACCTGAGAAAGGACGTTGACAAATTAAGACCTTCACTGATAGGGAACAAAGCTGTTAACCTGGTAATGGAAACCTATGGGCACGGACCAGTGTCACTTCAGAATATCAACAGTGAGTTCCTCATACTCTATTTCTGGGAACCCGATTGCGGTCACTGCAAGGAGACCACTCCCCTGCTTCGTGAGTTCTACCTGATAAACAGGGAAAAGGGAATTGAAGTATTGTCAATATGTACGCAGCCTGACCGCAAAAAATGGGAAGACTACATCAGGGAGAATGAGTTGAACTGGATCAATGGCTGGGACCCAGACCGGCTCACTCATTACGATTTCTTCTATAACATCCAGGCTACCCCAACAATCTTCATTCTTGACCGGGAGAAAAGAATAATTGCAAAAAAACTTCCCATCGAAAGTGTTGAACCATTTATCGAAAACTACCGTAAATACGGAAGGTGATCAGTTAATCTGATTCAGGTGCCTGCACAATTCATATATTGAGTCGAAGTTTTGACCTGAGGAGCCGATCGTTACCGACCATTCGTTCTTCTTATCGTCGCACAGTACAGTAGGGCAACCTGGCGATTCCTTATTCACCACCCTGAATCCCAGCCTTTTAAGGGCCCTCCCGGTCCACTGTCCCTTAAGTCCTCCGCATTTCAGGCATATCTCTCCCCTCTCCTGCCGCAGGGGATAAAAAGTACCATCGCTCTTGCGGAACCTGACTGTTTCCATGCCAAACATGCATTCAAACGCATCTGAAAGAACAAGATCTTCAGGGGCACCCTCGGTCAAGCCCTTATCTGACAGCAGCCATATCTTGTCAGACTCCCCGATTGCCGATTGCAGGTCGTGTGTTGACATAACAACTGACCTGCCTTCAGTAGCTGTCACACTTCGCAGAAGGTGTATCATCTCATAGCGGTTTCGGATGTCAAGGAATGAAGTTGGTTCATCGAGTATAAGAATGCTGGTCTCCTGTGCCATCACCCTTGCTATAAGTGCTCTCTGCCTTTCACCGTCACTAAGCTCATTTATATAACGCCCCGAAAGATCACCAAGTCGTGAAATCTCTAGTGAATGTTGAATTACATGACGATCAGCAGGTGTCAGACTGCCTATCCAGTTGGTATAGGGATACCTGCCCGTTGAGACAAGATCGAAGACAGTCATGTTGGGCGAATCAACAGGTTCGGTAGATATATATCCTATAAGTTTTGCCAACTCCTTTCTGTCTGCTTCAGCAATATCGCAAACGCCTGCAATTATCCTGCCCGAGATTCTTTCCGATACTCCTGCCAGTGTCCTGAGCAGGGTGCTTTTCCCTATTCCGTTGTGGCCAATTACAGAGATCAATTCTCCGCTGTAGATGTTTGCCGACAACGGCGGCAATAATGCCTTGCCGGAGAATCCTATCTCCAGGTTTGCTATCGACAGAGCTATTCGTTCCTTCATATCTACCTCACCGGTTATATTTGATGAAACGTCCCCTGAATATCACCCATACCACAACCGGGATACCCAGTAATGAGGTAATGGCATTAACCGGCAGAACCTTGTCTGAACCCGGCAACTGGGAAATTATATCACTTAGCAGCAATAGTGAGGCACCTGCAAGAATACAGGCAGGCAGAAGCACCCTGTGATCGGAGGTGCGGAAGATCATCCTTGCCAGGTGAGGAACGGCAATCCCTATGAACCCTATCGGCCCGCAGAATGCGGTAATACTCCCGGCCAACACGCTCGTGCTGATAAAAACGAGTATCCGTGCCAGTTTAACATTGACACCGGTGGTTGTGGCATAGGCCTCACCCAGCTGCAGAACATTCAGCATCTTGATCAGGTAAACGCTCACTATCACGCCTGAAATCACTGTCAGTGTCATGGTCCCAAGCTGGGCTGTGGTAAGGTTACTAAGACTTCCCATAGTCCAGATTACATAAGCCTTTAGCAGCGATTCGCTGGTGAAATACTGCAGAATAGTGACAAGGGCTGAGATTGCACCTCCTATCATGATACCAAGTATCAGTATAGTAAGTATATCCCTTACCCTGGAAGCCATAAAGGTCACGACCATCATTATGAGTCCGGCACCGGCGCAGGCAGCCGATATCAGCAACCAGTTACCGGGTCCTGTGCCCATCTTTTCCGAAAAAAGGGGTGCAAACCCAAGGATAACCAGCGCAACACCTAAACTGGCCCCTGAGCTGATACCCAGAACATATGGTCCGGCCATAGGATTCCTGAATATTGTCTGCATCTGTAATCCGCTCACCGACAGAGCTATACCGGCAATAACAGCTGTCAGGGCTTTAGGTATCCTGAATTTCAGAATTATAATGGAAGCCGGTGAATCATCACCTGCGAACGCTACTCTGAAAACCTCGGAAGGGCTTATCTTTACTGAACCCAGGAATATGTCGAGAATGAACAGGATCACCACTGTCAGAAACAGGGACACAAACAAAGCAGTGTACCTTGCCCTGTCGGCTGACACGTGGTCATTAAGTAATTTTGCCGTTACGGACATATTCTATTTAAGTTTGCGATAGAAGACCAGACTATCCCCAGTGAAGAGTTCTTCATCAAGGATGGATGCAATATCCTTCAATATCAATCCGGGTCTCACCGATCCAAGTTCCCAGTAATCATTGGCTCCCGAAATGGTAACTCGGCCGTTATTACTATATATGTTGCCTCTCCTGAAGACCTTAAGTGATGAAAGGCGGGGGTCGGTTGAGGATATCTGAGCAAGACTTTCAGCCGTGCCGGGATTAAGCCAGTAATCGGCTGTGACAGCACGGGTGTAGACATTCTCGAGGTTCATAGGCATTGACAATTCCGATATTACATCCTTCCAGAGATACTCACCGCCGGCATCCTCTATGAGTCTGCTAATATAGGAATTACCGGGTGAGATAAACCATGAATCCCTCCAGGGAAGACCCAGTAAAACAGCAGGTCTCTTACCTCCCTTTTTTGTCACCTCATCGCGGATTTTTATATATTCAGCTTCCGAGGCACGGAATATCGAATCAGCTTTCTCCCCGAGACAGAACAGGGCACCAAAAACCATTATCCATTCAGCCTTTCCAAGTGGTTCCTGTTCAAGGTATTCAGCATTATACAGAAACCTGAGCCCCAACTCATCCAGTTTCGAGTAGTGAGCAACTGATTCGCCTCCTATTCCATAGGAGATGATAAGGTCGGGGGACAGTCTCACCAGCAGTTCCCGGTTTATACTCTCTTCGTAGCCTACTTCCTTCACCAACCCCTTATCCACTAACTCCCTTACAACCGGGTCATAGACAAGGTCAATACCCGATACTCCCGTGATGGTTCCTGCCATACCGAGGGCGGAAATCATTGCCACATGTGTAGCCGACATGCATACAATGTTTTTCACCGGAACCACAACCACTCTTCCATCCTCCGGTGTTATATGACCATCTCCGTTCTCCTTATCAACGAGGTACCACCTGTGCCTGACCCCCGATGCACCCTGCCAGGGATCAATTATATCGAGGACAGTGTAATGATCATACCTGGTCAGGGAAAAATGCGACGCATACCTGTTCCCGGTTCCCGCCGGCAGATTCCCGGCATTACCATTATTCACAATGCCATTCCTGCACGATATAAGCATGGTAATTGGCAAAAGGATGCTCAGGTAAAGGAGATGCCTGGTCATTTCACGTCTATTATTATCTTACCTGATGCATGAACGCCGTTGCCCTCAATCCTCACAACATAGACCCCCGGCGGAAAATCGGGAACCATAACACTAAAATGGTCATGTCCGTTGATGTAGTGAATGGCAGAATAGTATGTTCTGCCTGCGTAGTCAGCCATTGTCACTCTCAGCTTCTCCGGCAATCCTCCTGAAAGTATGGTGAAGCTCTCCGATGCTGGGTTTGGATACAGAACCAGTTCCCTGCCCTGAAAAGCTGTACTGCCGACATCTGTATATAAGTTACTTTCTGTCAATAGAGCGCTTACCTTCAGAGACCATGAGCCTGGCATTCCGGGATGGGCACCAAAGCTATCCCATATGTTATCCTTCCGGAACCAGGCACAGTTCAATCCGGGGTCAATAAGATCGGATGAATGATATACGGTAAACTGACGGTAATCGGGGAAGACCGGCTCGGTATAATCCAGAATCCAGCAAATGAAGAAATTACCGCTTACCTGCAATGCATTTCTGAACTGCACCCACAGAGGCACGTTCTCTCTTGCATTACTAATGCCAATTTTTCTTGCTGCGAGCAATGCTCCGGGCTTTCCTCCCGATTCCGTGTATACACGAAATTCAACCGAATCGGTAATCTGTATGTATCTTACTTTACCGGGAACAACATCTGCCCCAAGAATGTACCTGGTCCTGTCGTTGAGAAACAATTCCCCGTATCCGGTTATGTTGTATGAATTAAGACCCGTCATGTAGCCTTCCCCGGGTGCTGTAACCAGGGCCAAAAGATTCTTGCTGATTTCAGGAAAATTCACAGCAGTCTCATTACCAGCCTGATTAACCTTATAGGGATCCCTTCCCTGCAGTTTGAGAAAACCATAACCTTTCGGGTCGAACCACGACCGGAAGCTGTTTTCCGTCGAACCATCCTTGACGAAAGCCGAATTGAGTTTCAGAAAATAATCGTTGTATGGTGTTCCGCAAACCGAGAGCCCCCCCGATAGTATTCCGGTTACCCTGCCTTCCGGGGTAAACAGGGGCGCGCCTGATGATCCTCCTTCTGTTGCACCCTCCTCCCATCTCAACACTTTCCAGAAAACATTGACATCGAAATTCAGATAGGATCCGGTCTCAGGACTGTCATCGTCACTGCTTATCTTTTTAACATCGCCTCCGGGATGATGAATGGTATAGGTTTTTTCGGGGATATCTCCCGTGAAATCCCATCCTGCATAATATGGCTCATAGGTGATTGGTGGGTGTTCGTTCAGCCTCACCAGGCCGTAGTCAAGCTTATTGTCCGATTTCAGAAATTCCGTTCCCGACATGGTATAGCCGGCATAACCGTCGGGGCCACCGCACCATGGACTTTCATAATTAAAGAACATAATGGTTCTTGATGCATCATAGCTGTCTGTGATGCAATGCTCTGCCGTAAGCATGAGAGGCGGACTGTTATGATCGGTCGAGTTAAGCAATACCCCGGTACAAATTTGGATGCCATTGACTATCAGGCGGCATACTGATCTCCTGACCTCATTTATCTGGTCATTCTCCCTGCAGGTCACATCAACATTGCAGGGCTGCGACCTGTCATAGAGATTATCCTTTGTGTTCCCGATGCCGGCAACACCAAGGAAATCATGACCTACCTGGGTTATGCCCAGTGTACCATCCATCTCTTTTCCCAGTGGTACATGATACTCAACAATTATTTCATCTCCCCTCACAGGCGCCACAGGCAATATCCGCGATGAGGAATTGTTTTTTTCAGTGAATGCCCCTCTCACTGTATTCTTCTCCCTGTCGTAGACATACAGTTTCGATCCTTCAGGTACATCATACGGTTCAAAAATCAGGTTTAACGATTTGGCTCCCTCCGACCTCAGGATAATAATCCATATTTTTTCACCGTCCCGGGAAATCATTTCACCCGAGTTTGAGGGATTCAGTGAGAGAGCCACGGGAATGGCGAATTGCATCGGACTGTTCCTGACAGGTTCATGGTCCTTTCCTTCAATAAAAGATAAAACCGACCGGTCAACAACAATCTCATAAGGTGTTCCTGAAATAATACCGAGGGGAACACCTTTTTCGTATTCTATCTGCCCATGGGAAAACGCGAAAGCATAAAGACCGGCAACCAGACAGCAAACCCTTGATATAATCCTTTTCACCATTCGCATGCTACATGTTTCATTTTGTCATGAAAGTCATCGCACCCGGGATTATGCCGGCCTCTTCAATATCGAGCAACTCACCGCTGGTTGAATATTTCAGAAGATAACCATTGTGCTGGTAGTCGCGAGCGTCTGTCACAAATATTTCACCATTACCAGCCCCGGCCTCAACTTTATAGAACAATCTCCCTTCCGACCGGATAAATGGCAACTGAGGAAGCTCCCTGTCTGAAATGCTCATTCTGAAAACATCACCATCCAGATAGTAGAGGGTATCCCCTCCCTTGTTAATACTAAGGGAGGAGGGATATGATGACGACGGGAAGGCTATACTGAAGGCGATCATGTCCGTTTCGGTGTCGAGCGCAATAAGGGCAGGTGTTTCCTCTTTCATGTATCCTCCCGAACAAAGCACCCATAACAGGCCGTTTTTATCGGGGACCATACTTTCAGGTTCGAGGACGACATTAATACTGTTTATTACCATATCAGTAACGGGATCAATGATGGTGATTTTTCTTCCTCCCGACCAGGAAGCTGCATATACCTTTGATGGGGTTGAAACCATCATTTCCGTGCTTGAACCGATATAAATATTGCCTGTTATTTCAAGTGACTTAAGATCGATAATGGTTATCTGTTCGGAATAGAGGCTTGACACATATCCTTTTCTTCCGGAAATCCTGCACAGGTATCTGGGAGAAACAAGGCCTGCAAGAGTTTTCACCGAGACAAATGTTGCGGGATCAATCATTTCAATTTTCCCGGAGTTATTCACAATAACATATATGGTGTCACAACCGGCAAGCATTGAAAACGGGATGTCACCAGGCCTCCTCCTGTTAGCTGCAAGGAAGATGTTGTTATAGATCTTTGACGAATCAATGGAATAGAAGGAGACCGATCCGTTTCCGCGGGTGAAGTTTCCCTCATTCATCAAAAAAACTCCTTTTGCCCCATAGTGAGTTGACTGCGATCCAGTATTTACCGGTCCCGGGTCAGTCTGCTCGCATGAGATGAGAAACAGCAATGAAAATATGGCAACCAATTTCCTTATCATTTCGCCTCCTCAGTATTGAAACGCACTGCTGCACTTATCATCAATGAACCTGATGGCATAGGATGATATGCCATTATCTGGTAGGCAGTATTGAAAATATTTTCAAACCTTGCCGTCAGGTCAACCTGGTGTTGTTTTAATCCAAGACTTATGCCTGCCCGTCCGTCTGTGATGAAATATGATGGCAGGTACTGGGAATTGTCGGAAGTAATATATCTTCTGCCGGTGTAATTTAGAGATACCCCTGCCATGAAACGACCTGAGGTGATTCGGATATCTGAAGAAGCCATTTGCCTGGGAACGTAGATTAGCTGGAACCTTTCATTGCGATCGGTAGAAACGGTAATTGTATGGCACAATAAGAGCCGGATGGCATTATTGCCTGATATCCAGTCAATTGAAAGATCTGATTCTGTTCCACGTGCAAGTATGTCTCCATTGTTACGTGGGGTCCAGATGCCCGAATTGGCCGGCAGCCATATTATCATATCATGTACAATGTTGGCATAGAGAGATCCGTTAAGGGCTATCTTCGTTGAGGGAGAGATTCTATGGCTGAGGTCGATTGAGGTTTCGGCGCTGAAACCTCTTTCAGGTTCGAGGTCAGGGTTTCCCCCGGGCATCCAGTAAAGATCATTAAGGGACGGCACCCTCGATTTGCCGGCAATGTTGGCCCTGAACACGATGTCTGATCCTCCCTGAGGAGTAATCTCAATACCTGCCGAGAAGTCGGGAGGAATCAACCTGCCATCCAGAAAGTTGATGGCAGTATTGGCGTTCAATCCAAGGATACCGGTTGGATGAAAGTCGGCAGAAAATGCAGCACCTGAAATGTTTCTGAAAACACTGTTTATTTCATAGTCTGAGCTATGATAAAAACCCGATTCGGAAATGAGGGAGGCTTTCAATGAGAGTCTCTCCCCCGGTTTGCTGTAAAGAGAGCCGGTGAGAGAAATAACTTCATGTTTCGATTCGGAAAAAAGGCCCGTCACTCTGTCAATATAGGCTAACCGCTCTGACTGAACCCCGGCTGAAGACAGGAGCACGGTATTGCCCGGAAAATACCTGTCGTGGTTCACTACTGCCCTTAATATATCATTGTCAAGGCTTTCATCGTGCGAAGCTACCGATACATTTATCGGAACGGGAATATCTCTTCTGCTCTCCTGGAACCAAATCTTCATTCCCGTTACTGACTTAATGGTCTTATACCATGCTTCCTGGATAAAAGCCCTTTGCCGGAAAGAAGCATTGGTACGTTTTTCCGGGGTAATCTCACCCGTCAGGTATGAATTTTCATAGACAAAGTCATTTGCCGCCTGGTTAAAGTTGATTCTTGATGCAAACCTCCAGTTCCCTTCTCCGTAACGACCTATGTATGAAGATGAATATCTGCCATAGCTGCCTGCAGCGATAGTAATATCATGATTTGGTGAAGAATTCCAGAGAGGCCTGGTTCCAATATCCACCACACCGCCGAGTCCTCCCCGGGCCACGGCAACAGAAGCTCCTCCGTTGTAAATTGTTATCTCATCGGCAGCCACTGAGGGGACGGTAAGAAGGTCGACCTGTCCGAGAGTCGGAGAATTGAGGTTAAGACCGTTCCAGGTAACTACAGTGTGCATCGATCCCGCACCCCTCATTGACACTGTTGAGATGCCTCCCGGACCATAGCTCTTGATGAATAGCGGGGTACCTTTGCGCAGTATGTCAGAAACCGACAGGCTGACATATTCTGTCAGAAGGGAACTGTCAACAGAGATCCGGTTGAATCCTGAGGAGGCCATCACGGGTCTTCCTTTAACGACAACCTCATTTAGTTTAAGGGTGTCATAGATCATATTCAACTTCTGACCTCTGATGACATTCGGAGGCAGAAGACATACTGCAGCAAATATGAGGAGTATGATCTTCAAGCCTTTCATAACTTAATAAACCTTTGGAATACCGCCGGAGATCCGTCGCGGAAAAGGATTTCGGCTATGTACAGTCCCGGACAGAGATAGCCGAGAAAGATTTCGGTAACATTCTCATTTATATCGAATTTGCCAGCCAGCCTGCCATTAGTATCCATCACCCTGAGATATGCCCCCCTGCCTGCCGGCAGTTCAACCATAAGCCGGTCATTCACGGGATTAGGAAAAAGATTGACAGCTTCGAACGATTCACTTTCTGATGAAAGCAGACTGATGTCAGTAAGGGCAACCGCATCAAGATCAAAACCCGACTGGGGGAAAGGAGTGGGCCAGGGATCATTGACCGGGATCCCCCGTGAGTCATAGGTACAGTAAAGGGGGTCGATTGTACCAATCACGTCAATGATCCTGATGAATCTGACATTCTGTAAATCTATTCCTGCTGAATCGGAAATATCTTCCAGGAAAAAAGGGGTTCCAAACATTGCCGGGTATTTGCCTGCCAGATTATGTAGCATTTTGGGGTCAGTTATCCCGAATGTTCCGGTTTGAGTCGCCGTCGGAATATCTGACCTTGAGGGAAACCTTATCCATCTTATACTGTCGGATGATACTTCCACAAATGCCAGTTCGAGATATCTTCCGTCAAATGAATTTTCAAATACAGCAAAATCAGGACCCGGATTATTGCTGAATGGCTGACCAAAGGAGATAATTGCCATTCCTCCGTCACCCAGGCTCACTACTACATTATCGGCGGGCCCTTCAGCCTCATTGGCTTCACCGAAGGAGGCTTTGCCCAACAAAGGTTCGTCAATTTTCTGAGGTCCCCTTACAACGGTACAGGCATTTGCCCAGGCCTTAATTGACCTGCTGAAGACACTTACAGGAGGATAATCGTCAGATGCCTGAGCCGAAACCTTTAAGGCGACACAGGTCAGCAGGGACACCGTTAAAAATCTGACGATCCCTTTCATCGGATTACTCTGACGGCAGGAAAAGGATGCCTTTTATGTCATCAATGCATACATAGGCAGGGGTGTTTATCCCATTTTCCCCGGTGTCGCTTGACTCGATTTTGATAGCAAGGCCTCCTATGTACCCAAAAAGGGAAAGGTCAATATTTGTCCATACATTGGCAATATAGTCGAGTGCATTATCA
>JAVEWX010000177.1:0-5355 GCA_034004335.1 Bacteroidales bacterium
TCTTCCTTACCCTGGCCTTTGCCCTCGTAATGTTTGCATGGGGCAGGATACGACATGATATCGTTGCCTTCCTCACTCTCTTCATACTGATCGTTGCCGGTATTATAGAGCCCTCTGCCGCATTCAGTGGTTTCGGTCATCCGGCGGTGATAACGGTTGCCTCGGTGCTGGTAATCGGCAAAGCATTGGAATTCTCGGGACTGATAGATTTACTGGGCAGATGGGTGATGAAGGTCGGCACCGGCATACCCTCACAGGTGTTCATTCTATCACTCCTCGTGGCTGCTGCCTCCTCTTTCATGAATAATGTTGGAGCCCTGGCTATCATGATGCCCATAGCAGTTCACCTGGCCCGGAAGAGCGGACATCCCCCTTCGTTCGTGCTTATGCCGATTGCCTTTGCCTCGCTGCTGGGTGGCATGACCACTCTGATAGGAACACCATCCAACATCATCATAGCATCACTAAGGGTGGATGCCTTGGGTGAGCCGTTCGGCATGTTTTCCTTTACACCGGTGGGTGTTGTTCTGACCATCACCGGACTGCTCTTCCTTACCTTCATCGGATGGAGGCTCCTTCCCGGGAGGGTTGCTCCACGCAAAGACAGCGACCTGTTCAACATCGAAGACTACATTACCGAAGTGGTTGTCACCAAAGGATCGTCGGTGAGAGGCAAAACACTCAGGGAATTCGCCACGAAGCCAAAGATAGAGATGAAAATCCTTGGCCTCATTCGTGACAACAAGAGGATTCATGCTCCTGACCCTGAAGAGATACTGAAGGTCAAGGACCTCATCATAATTGAAATTGACGCAAGTCAGCTTAAGGATCTCATTGAAGATACCGGAGTGAAGCTCCTGGGAGGAAAAAGGTTCCGCAATGGCGGAGAAGGGGCTCAGAGTGTGGCAATAGCAGAGGCTGTAATAATGGTAGACTCCATACTCATTGGAAGGTCGGTCTCAGACATTGGACTCGAATCGAAGTATGAACTCAACCTGCTTGCCATAGCGCACAGGGAAAAGCAGATGCACAACAGGCTGGAGGACATAATTCTTGCAGCGGGAGATGTGATACTGGTGCAGGGCAGGGAAAGAACAACCCACGATACCATAACCTCATTAGGCTGCCTGCCCCTTGCAAAGAGGGATATACGACTGGGATTCAAGCCAAAATTCACCATGGCCCTCTCTCTGTTTGCCATTGCCATCATAATGGTCGTTGCAGATATCCTGCCCGTGGAAGCAGCATTTTCGATGGCAGCCGTAGCTATGGTACTGCTGAAAATACTGCCTTTAAAGGAGATGTACCGGAGTATAGACTGGTCGGTTATTGTGCTGCTCGGTGCAATGATACCGGTGGGGGCATCACTTGAAACATCGGGAGGAGCAGCCGTGATAGCCGATGCCGTGACTGAGTTGGGAGACAGGTTGCCTCCCTGGCTCATAATAGGCATAATAATGACCATAACCATGCTTATAACCGGACTGATAAACAATGCGGCGACGGTACTGCTTATGGGGCCCATAGCTATCGGTATCGCCAACGGTCTGTCCTACTCCGCAGATCCCTTCCTGATGGCCGTCTGCATCGGTGGCTCTGCAGCATTCCTTACCCCAATAGGGCACCAGTCAAATACCCTGGTGATGGGGCCGGGAGGCTATAAGTTCACCGACTACACACGTATGGGGCTCCCTCTGTCAATAATCCTTGTAATTATTGCAGTGCCCCTTATACTGTGGGTGTTCCCGGTATAAGGTTCAGGGTGCAGGGTGCAGGGTGCAGGGTGCAGGGTTACCCGGTCGTGAGCTCGCCCCGACAAGTCGGGGCTCGGTCCAGGGATATCCCAACGATATGAACTCTATGTCCTCTTGTTCACTTTAGCCACTCTAGATCACAACACTCGTCCCTATCTCAAACTGCGGAGCGTGGTTGATGGTCTTCTTGACGGCGCAAAGATTGGCCACATTTATCATTGCCTCCTTGTACTTTTCGGGGAAATCGGCGGGCACCTGTATGTCGAGTTTAATAACAGCCGGAAGCCTTTTCTCCGGATCTATCTGCATAGACTGTATGATCTTCATCCTGTCAGTGGGTATTCCCCTCTGGTCGCAGAATGACTTAACATATATTCCTGCACAGGTTCCTATCGATGCCAGGAAAAGATCGTAAGGTGCCGGTGCGGTGTTTGTGCCGCCACCCTGGATGGGCTGGTCGGTCCTGATAGTGTGTCCGTTAAGATGGGCAGTAATAACCTTGCCCCCTTCAAATGTAATTTCCATATTCTGATTAATTATATATTATATAGTCTTATGATTTCAGATATTAAACACGACTATATAACAATGAACGGTAAAAGTTGTTTACAGGGTCAGCGGTTACATTTTCTGATAAAAGGTAAGACCGAAGCCTACGCTCACGAACAGGGGCATATCCTTTATTGGGGGTAGGGCGAAGAATGTCAGCTTCGACTGTGCTTTGGGAGCAAGTTTGGCCGCATTTGAAGTAAAGCTGTTGAAGTTGACATCAAAGCCGAAACCCATCATGTTCAGGGAAAGATCTCCCTTGCCGCCATTGGTGGGAAGTGATATCACAAGGCTGGGCCTGTAGGTCAGCTCCAGGGCTGCTCCCTTCCATTTGGTCTCATTCTTGAATTTACCCAGTCCTACCGTATAGCCCCCATTGAAAGAAAACATCATGTTTATATTGAATGACTTGTCTGTCATAGTCCCCACAGGGGGAGGTGCATCAATCTTCGTCTTTGTCACAAAAAACTGGTCGCTGCCTGTGAAACCAAACACCGAGCTGTGCCAGGTTTTAAGACCAGGTTCATACTCCGGCACCTTAAAATTGAGCAGCGACATTGTGATTGTTATGTTGCCACCCATGCCAGTCATACTGAACATATCATCACTCATGCGTGTATATGATGCACCCCCAATGTATGAGGTACCCATTATACGACCACCCTTGCTGAGCCACTGCTGTCTTATAGTATCAGAAGCATGGGTCTGCGTGGCCGTATAGGATATTGACAGATCCTCCCTGTCGACCTTGACATCGGCCACGGCTCCGGTACCGGGCATATTCACACCTCCCGACAGCAGGTTCAGGAAAATGGAAGCACCGCTAAAGCCGGTTTCAAGGACGCATTTATTCCCTTCACCGACATTGATGGTTATCTCCCGCTTTTTCAGCAAACCGGCATTCGCCTGGATAATAACAGGCTTTGTTTTGTCTATCAATGCCTTATATATGTAACTGCCTCCGTTTAGCAGCTTTGTCACCTCCGCTCCGTTGATATAAATCCTTACAGGAGAAGCAGAACCTACCAGGGCTTTCTTTCTTGAGATCTCAAAGATTACCTCATCCTGTGCCATGGCAGCAAATGCAAGCAGCAGAATGAAGAGAGACAGACATATCCTTTTCATATTTATGATTCCTTAAAGAGTTAGCAGAACAAATTCTGGCTTATCAGATTTTATGATTTAAAGATATATATTCTACCTTATCCCCTACTGCAGGATACAATTTTATTTGAGAATGTTAACGATCTACTGAACCGTAATCCTGATAATCTCCTCTGCCTCGGCCAGGATGGTGTCGGCATCCCTGCCGGAAGGTTCAACCGGAGCCAGGGCAGTGTATTCAAGTCTTGTAAATGCTGCCGTCAGCCTGGTTTTGTCAGGTGTAATTCTATGGTTTCCCTTAATGGCAAAGGGTATGATGACCGCACCGGGAGCAGCCTTAAGCAAAGAGGCAAAGCCGGCGGACCTGAATTTTCTCACCACTCCGTCACGGCTCCTGGTTCCCTCGGGGAAGATGCATGCCGAATAGTTATTGCGGCTGATAAACTCTCCCAGCCTGATGATCTCCTTTACTGACTGCAGCCTGTTGGTACGGTCGATGAGCACCGACCCTCCGTGTTTCAGGTTATATGATATACTGGGTATGTACCTGCCCAGCTCCCTTTTGGAAATGAACTTCGGATGATACTTCCTGAATCCCCATATAACAGGAGGTATGTCAAAGGCACTCTGGTGATTGGATACGATAATAAGGGGTCTTCCCGAAGGTATGGAGTCAAAGCCCCTGAGGATAATTTTTGCCCCGAGTATATGAAGGCTTCTCAGTAAAAGCAGGTTCAGGATATCGACAGATTTCTTGTGAGCCCCATATCCGCCAAGCCTGCGGCAGATAACCTGAACCGGATGAAACACAACCAGCAGCATTCCGAAAGTGAAATAGAACGGAACCGCCAGAATGGCGCCTGCAATGCGTGACAATATATACCTGAGACTCATCTGAACCCCTAATCTATTTAGCATCAGCGGAGGTTAAGCCCAAACGATTCCGTACACTGGTCCTACGGAAAATACCCCGTGCCCTCAGCGGATCTCCGTCATTTGGCTCAGGACGGATATTAAGGATAGCCGCTACAATATTATATATATCGACATTATGCAATTCATCATGCACGTAGCGTTTACGAAATGAAGGACCCGTAGCGTAGAAAATGGCGTGCATGTCGCTGTTTCGGGGATCATAGCCATGGGTCCCGCCGGTATATGATGATCCGCCGGGTCTCATGCCTATGCTCCAGCCGCTGTCGGCAACCACCACGATATCGGGTATCCTGATATGGTCACTGTAGTGGAGTCTTTCGGGCACATCCTCCCGCCTCCACGCCGTAACACCCTCCGTGGCATTCAAATCGGCTATGGCCCTGTCGATGTAATCATCTTCAAGGTCCATGTTATAGGTTGGATTCCCGCCCAGCGACATAGTAATCTTGTCCTGGGGGATGATTTCCGCCAGGTTAACATACTTATCGGGTGACAGCTGTCCCATACCATGGTCTGATAGTACTATGAGATTTATTTTCCGTGCTATGGGCAACTTTTCAAGCTTGTTCACCAGCACACCCAGCAGGCTGTCAGCATGCCTCACCATTTTCCCTGTTTCAGGCGATACCGGCCCTGCACTATGCGCCACTCCGTCGGGCTCCTCATAATAGAGGGTTACAAGGCGCGGCCTCTTTTCCGCCGGATAGCCCAGCCACTTGACTACACTGTCAATCCTGGTGGCAAAAGGTACCGAATCGTCAAACCTTTTCCAGTAGGTGGGCTGGATGCCCTTTACCGGCGCCTCCGAGCCAACCCAGTAGAATGAGCCGGTGATGAGTCCCTGCTTCGAGGCGGTGACCCATATGGGTTCGCCTCCGTAGAAATCGCCGTTCTCCACGGCATTCCTGTCACCCATCCTGTACATGGCATCGAGGTCGGGAGCATAGAAAGTGTTGTTTATCAGTCCGTGATGCCCGGGGTACAGACCCGTGGCAATTGTGTAATGATTGGG
>JAVEWX010000178.1:0-5301 GCA_034004335.1 Bacteroidales bacterium
AACCATGCCGAATCAGGGCTTTCACTGGGCAGTTTCCTTTCTTCAAACAGGCTTAAAAAAGTACTCGATATGATGAAGCCCGGCGATTATCTTTTCATTGAGTTCGGCCACAACGACCAGAAGGAGAAAGGACCTGACGACGGAGCCTTTAAATCCTATTCCGAAAGGATGCGTCTCTTTGTCAATGAGTTCAGGAGCAAAGGTGGTTTTCCCGTTATCGTTTCTCCTGCCAACAGGCGATCTTTTGCTGATGACGGTACCATTACAAATTCGCTGGGCGATTATCCTGAAGCAGCGAGGCAGGTGGCTGAGGAAATGAATGTACCCTTCATCGACCTTAATGCCATGACGAAAACACTTTATGAAGCTCTGGGCCCTGAAAAATCGAAAAACCTCTTTGTGATCTATCCGGCCAACACTTTCCCGCGTCAGAAAGAAGCTCTCAACGACAATACCCACTTTAACCCGTATGGAGCTTACCAGCTGGCAAAATGCATAATAGAAGGGATAATGGAGAACAAGCTGGAATTAAGAAAACATCTGAGGAAAGGGCTGCCTGGCTATGATCCGGCCTCACCCGACAGGTTCGAGGATTTCAGCCTGCCAATGAGTCCGGCATCACCGGTGGTTGTAACATCCACAACCCTCCCGCCGACGCGGGACAAGCTCTGAACGGAGCTTAATCTACCCCCTTTGGGGGGGAAGAAGGGTAACTATATAAAAAAAAGATCTATCAGGTTATGAAAAGAAAATCACTATCACTCCTTACGCTCCTGTTTGCAATCCAGCTGCTTACAGCAAATCCCGGTAATACAAAAGAGGTTGTTTACCTTTCCGGAAAGGGCTTCCAGGACACAAAGACATGGGAATTTTTCTGCACAGGCGGCAGGAACAGCGGCGAGTGGACAACCATTGAGGTACCATCATCGTGGGAGCAGCAGGGTTTCGGCAACTATGAATATGGCCGGAACAGTTACTCTTTCGGACCCAAATACAAATATGCCGACGAGAAAGGGCTGTACAGGTATAATTTCACCGTTCCCAAAACCTGGGAAGGCAGAACCGTCGACATTGTTTTTGAAGGATCGATGACTGACACAGAAGTTAAGATAAATGGCAAGAGCGCCGGGGAGAAGCATCAGGGGAGTTTCTACAGGTTCAGGTACGACATTACCGACAAGATTCAGTTTGGCGGGAATAACCTTCTTGAAGTAACAGTAAGTAAATTTTCTTCCGACGAATCAGTGAACCGGGCTGAACGTTACGGCGATTACTGGAACTTCGGCGGGATAATACGACCCGTCTATATAGAATCCTTCCCGGGCGAACATATTGCAAGGGTCGCAATTGACGCCCGTGCTGACGGATCTTTCAGCATGGATATCTTCCCCCGCAACCTAGGAGGAAAGCGAACCATCATGGCAGAGATCATCGACAGAAAGGGGAAAGTCGTCTCTTCGGTTTCAATGCCGGCGGCTTCTTCCGACTCCCTGGTGACGGTGAAGTGCAAAGTTGAGAGTCCGGACTTATGGACAAGTGAAACTCCCAACCTCTACAGGGTGAGATATTCACTTAAGGCCAGATGGAGAACAATATATCAGTCAACAGAGAGATTCGGATTCAGGACTATAGAGGTAAGGCACGGCGACGGTATCTACATAAACGGTGTCAGGATAAAAATGAAAGGCGTAAACCGTCATTCATTCTGGCCTGAAAGCGGACGAACCCTCAACTATGATATATGTCTTAAAGATGTTCTGCTGCTTAAGGAAATGAACATGAACGCCGTGAGATGCTCACATTACCCTCCCGACGTCGACTTTCTTGATCTGTGCGACTCACTGGGAATATATGTTATTGATGAAATAGCAGGATGGCAGAGATGGTACGACACCCCCGTCGGCAAGAAAATCGTTAAGGAAACCGTTCTGCGCGATGTGAACCATCCGTCAGTAATTTTCTGGGCTAACGGCAATGAGGGAGGCACAAACAAGGAACTCGACAGGGAATTCCTGATCTACGATCCCTCAAAACGTGACGTCATCCATCCGCATCACCGTCCCGGAAATCATTTCAACGGGATAGACTGCAACCACTATGAGAACTATGCAAGCATTCAGAACATACTGAAAGACACGCTTATATACATGAGCACCGAATTCCTCCACTGTCAGGATGACGGCGGAGGCGGAGCAGGGTTATCTGACATCTGGGAACTGATGTGGGCTTCGGAACGATCGGCCGGCGGCTTTCTCTGGGCAATGGTCGACGAAGGGCTTGCCAGAACCGACATGAACGGTTTTATAGATACAGACGGAGTGAATGCTCCCGATGGAATACTGGGCCCTCACCGCCAGAAAGAAGGCAGTTTCTTCGCTGCCAGGGAGATATTTTCACCTGTTCATATTATTCCCGGGCCGCTGCCCTCTGAATTCAACGGCGGGATAGCCGTGGAAAACAGATATCATTTCACCAATCTCAAAGAGTGCCGGTTCATGTATAAGCTGGTAAATTTCAATAAACCTGCCGACTGGCTTACAGGCTACAGGAAAGTAGTTGATATAACACTTGCCTCACCGGATATCAAGCCCGGGGAAAAAGGAGAAATTAAAATCAACCTGCCGACCAACTGGAGAAATTACGACGGACTCATCCTTACGGCATATGATCCTTTCGGATATGAGATCTTTTCACGCACCTGGCAGATAAGAGGCAATGATGAAATTGTGAGAGGATTCATATCCCTTACCGGCACTGCCGGGGCAGATATTACAGATGCTGACACAACCGTCACACTGCGTGCCAACGGGACAGCGGTGACCCTCAGTAAAAAAAGCGGCAGTATAACAAGGGTTATGTACAACAACCGGTCGATGATATTTTTCGGCAACGGACCTGTTCTCACCAGCGGCAGACAGAAAGTCACCGGAGTGAAGACTATCAAAGAAGACGATGGTGCTGTTGTTGAGATAAAGTATGACGGTAACATGAAGAGTGCAAGATGGAAAATGTATCCTTCAGGATGGCTAAGTCTCGATTATGAGTATGAACTTACCGGAGACTATCATTTTGCAGGTATATCCTTCTCATATCCCGAAAACTATGTGGCCAGGGCAAAATGGCTCGGCGACGGTCCGTCGAGAGTATGGAAAAACAGGCTCCAGGGTGTCGGCTTCAATGTATGGAGTAAAATATACAACAACACCCAGACAGGGGCCTATCCTTTCTTCTATCCCGAATTCAAGGGCTATTTCTCGAATTTTACATGGATAGAGCTCAGTACGGCACAGGGGAAGATACTCCTTGCCACCGGCGACCGCGACCTCTACCTGAGGCTGTATGATTTTTACGGCATAACAGGACCTAAGTCATATCCCGAACTGCCTCCGGGCGATATCTCGTTCCTCGACTGCATCCCTGCGCTGGGATCGAAGCTTGCCATGGGGCTGACAACAGATGCATCGGTATACGGTCCCGCCGGGAAGAAGACTCCCATGAGCGGAATAAAAAAACATAAACTGTGGTTCTATTTCGGAGTACCTGATAATAACCCCCAAGCCCTCTAAAGGGGGCTTTATTCAGTGCAGAATTTAACCCTCCTTAAGGTGGGTATGGGGGGTAATAAATAATATGATATGAAAAAATTACTCGTCGTCTTTTTACTTTTTTCGCAGGCATTAGCGGCTCAGGATATCAGCTGGCCGGAGATATCACGCATGAACAAACCATGGTCGCGATGGTGGTGGCCCGGAAGTATCGTAAGTGAACAGGACATCACACATAACCTCGAGAAATACAATTCTGTTGGTCTGGGTGGTATGGAGATAGCCGTAATATACGGTGCCAGGGGATATGAGGACAGGTTTATCAATTACCTGTCTCCCAAATGGATGGAAATGTTTACCTACACCCTCAGGGAAGCAGAACGCCTCGACATGGGTATCGACCTGGCAAATGCTTCGGGCTGGCCATTTGGAGGACCATGGGTCGAGACCGAAGATGCCTGCAAGAACATAAACCACAAGACATATTCACTCAAGGGAGGTGAAAAGCTTTCTGAAAAGATAGAATTTACCCAGGCTCCCCTGCTGAGACCTATAGGTGTGAAACCCGACATCACAAGACTCATCGACCCAATAGGCAAAAACAAGGATCTTCAGCTCTACGCCCTCGACCAGATCAGGTTTGAAAAACCTCTGCCGCTTTATATTCTGATAGCCTATTCCGATGCCGGAGAGATAATAGACCTGACCGACCTGGTAACTCCTGACCGGGTCCTCGAGTGGACTGCCCCTGAAGGTAACTGGACACTATACGCCCTCTTCCAGGGATGGCACGGAAAGCTTGCCGAAAGAGCCGGTCCGGGAGGAGAAGGAGATGTAATAGACCATTTCTCGGGACGAGCCATAAAAAACTTCCTGGCTCATTTTGACACTATCTTCAGCAAATACGACATAAGTTCACTGAGAGGGTATTTCAACGATTCGTATGAAGTTGATGACGCTTCCGGTGAATCGAACTGGACCGACGACCTTCTGTATGAATTCTACAACCGCAGAGGCTATGACCTTGCCGCCTACCTTCCTGCCCTGTTTCAGAAAGACACGCCTGAACTGAATGCCAGAGTCCTCTCCGACTACAGGCAGACAATATCCGACCTGATACTCGACAAGTTCACGGTGAACTGGACCGAATGGGCCAACAGACAGGGAAAGACAACACGAAATCAGTCGCACGGGTCGCCGGGTAACATCCTCGACCTTTATGCTGCAAGCGATATTCCCGAAACGGAGGGAAGAGAGATCACCAGGCTGAAGTTTGCATCGTCAGCTGCTAACGTAACAGGTAAACCCTATGCCTCATGCGAAGCAGCCACCTGGCTTAACGAGCATTTTATTTCAGACCTTTACGATATAAGAGATGCCGTCGACCTTTTCTTCCTCGGAGGTATCAACCATGTATTCTATCACGGAACATGCTTCTCTCCGAAAGACGATCCCTGGCCGGGATTCCATTTCTACGCAGCCGTAGAGCTCAACCCATCAAACAGCCTCTGGAATGATTCGGAAGCTCTTCATAAATATGTTGCCAGGATTCAGTCCTTTCTCCAGGAGGGAATGCCCGATAACGACATCCTGCTATACTTTCCAATCTTCGACAGGTACGCCGATTCCGGAAGGAGCATGCTTCAGCATTTTGATGCTATAAGCCCCGCATTCCAGGGCACTCCTTTCAAAACTGCTGCTGACGGAATGATTGAAAAAGGGTATACCTATGATTTCATCTCCGATCTGCAGATAA
>JAVEWX010000028.1:0-25663 GCA_034004335.1 Bacteroidales bacterium
TCAGCAAGGTTGAAGCCGTCGTCAATGCAGGCAATGCAATGGTTTACGGCTTGCAGATAAGCCTGCAGGCTAACCTCATTCGTGATCTCAAGCTTAGGTCAACCCTCAACATTACCGAAGGAAAGGATCAGGACGGCATACCACTGCGACATGTGGCACCACTGTTCGGTTCCACCCATCTGACGTACGAAAGACTGAGGTTCAAAGCCGACCTGTACAGCAACTACAACGGTAAGAAGAGCTTTGAAAAAATGGCTCCCTCGGAGGCAGAAAAACCCTACCTGTATGCCGCCGATGACAACGGCAATCCATTTTCACCGCAATGGTTCACCCTCAATTTCAAGATGTCATACAATTTCAGCAACTGGGGAGTCATCAACGCAGGTGTGGAAAACATTTTTGACCTTGGATACCGGCCCTACTCCTCGGGTATCGTTGCCCCGGGCCGTAACTTTGTATTGTCGCTCAGAGTGACTGTCTGACACCGGTTTTGATTTATTGGCGGAATTTTATAGCTTAACGGCCGTACACTAATACCCTGCCGTTATGAAGAAGATTTTGCCAAAGGAATTGTTATTGTCAGTATGCGCTTTGCTGGTACTCGCCTCGTGCGTTACTAAGCCCGCTGAGCATGAAAAATACTACCTTACCGAGGGACCTGCAAATGGTTCCCTCATAATTGCCGGTGGTTCCCTGCGTGACACATCAGTGGTGAACAGGTTCATCTCACTGGCCGGTGGAAAGGATGCCCTCATTGTTTTCATCCCCACCTCTTCGGGAGCGGAGAGATTTGATACAGCCCGTACGGTTTCCCTGCTGACCTCTGCCGGGGCCCGCAACGTAAGACTGCTCCACACCTACGATCCTGCCGTTGCCAATACCGAGGAATTTGCCTCAATACTCAGGGAGGCCGGTGGTGTCTTCTTCGGAGGGGGAAGACAGTGGCGCTTTGTTGACGCCTACGGGGGAACACTTACCGAGCGCGAAATAAGGGCGGTCCTCGCCCGCGGCGGTGTGATAGGAGGCAGCTCGGCTGGTGCAACCATCCAGGGAAGTTTCCTCGCCAGGGGCGACACCCGCGGAAACAATATAATGATAGGTGACCATATCGAAGGCTTCGGCTACCTCACCAACTCAGCCATCGACCAGCATCTGCTCGTAAGGAACAGACAGCACGACCTGGTGGAGGTTATTGAACAAAATCCCCACCTGCTGGGCATCGGCATTGACGAGAATACTGCCGTCCTCATTCAGGGTAACCGCATGGAGGTGATGGGTGAGAGCTTCGTGGCAATATATGATCAAAACCTCTGGCACAACAACCCGGGCGACTCCCTTTACATCCCCAACGGGGGCAAATTCTACCTTCTCAGGAGAGGAGACATCTTCGACGTGAAGGAAAGAAACGTTATCAGGTGGGTAGGGGGAAACACCCGCAATATTTTTTCTGCTCAGTCAACTACCGACGATTTCTGACGAATGGCGAAATTCATCATCCGCGAAGTGACCACCCAGTCCGATGCCAGGGAGTTCCTGATGCTGCCGGTAAGACTTTACCGTAATGAAAAAAACTGGATAAGACCCCTCGACAAGGATGTGGAATCGGTCTTCGACAGAAAGAAAAACAAGCTTTTCAGGAAAGGTGATGCAATAAGGTGGATTGCTGCGGATGAGAATGGCATCACAATCGGAAGGGTAGCAGCCTTCTTCGACAGAAGGAGTTCTGCCGGCAACAAACAACCGACAGGCAGCATGGGATTCTTCGAGGTTGAAAATGACAGAGAGCTGGCCTTTGCCCTCTTCGATAAGTGCCGCGAATGGCTTAAGGAGAAGGGTATGGAGGCCATGGATGGCCCCATAAACTTTGGCGACCGCGACAGGTGGTGGGGACTGCTTGTTGAGGGGTCCGATCCCCCCAACTATTGCATGCCCTGGAACTTCTCATGGTACCGCACTCTATTCGAGGATTACGGATTCAGGAACTATTACAACCAGTATACCTACCGCAAGCCTGTCACGATTGAAGGGGTCGACCCGGTAATACTCGAAAAGGCTGCCCGGATTACAAAGGACCCCGATTACCGCTTTCGTCACGTTACCCGCGCAACATTCCACAAGGTACCCTACGACTTCATGGTTATCTACAACAAGGCATGGGCCTCCTTCTCGGGTAACCGGGGCGCAACCGAGGCACAGGCCCGTCTTGTTTTCAGGTCGTTGAAACCGGTTATCGACTACAGGCTGCTCTGGTTCGGATACTACAGGGACGAGCCCATCTGTTTCTTCCTTATGCTTCCCGAAATTAACCCCATCATCAGGCATCTTAACGGTAAGATGAACCTTATCGGCAAATTGAAGTTTCTCATCTACAGATATATACTGAGAAGTGCCCACAGGGCTTTCGGCCTTATTTTCGGCGTAGTGCCGGAACACCAGAAAAAAGGAGTGGAAGGAGCCCTGATAGCTGAATTCGGCAAACTTGCCCTCAAACCATCATTCCCGTACCGTGAGCTTGAATTCAACTGGATAGGAGATTTCAACCCCTCAATGATGCACCTGCTCGAACAAATTGGCGCGAAGATAGTCAAAACACATATTACCTACAGGTTCCTGTTCGACAGGAATGCTCCATTCGAAAGAGCCGGCAGGGTAAATATCTGAAAAAACATCCCTCACCGGGATTGCCCTGCCTCTCTCCTTTGTCATTTTTGGCACGCATTTTGAGATTAGATTTGTACAGGCAATCTCCAAAATACCCCTGTCACTTACAGGGCAGCCAGGCTGAGTCAAGCCTGGCTTTATTGCTTTATGCAAAGGGCCTGTAACCGATTATGCTCCTTACATCGCGGATGGTTTTTGCCGCACTCTCACGGGCCTTATCCGCTCCCTGCCTGACCACCGAAGCGAGGTACTTTTTGTCGGCAAGGATCTCCAGTATCCTTTCCCTCACAGGGGTGGTGAATTTAATGATATCGTCGGCAATCTGCTTTTTGAGGTCGCCATAGCGTATCGAGCAATCGGCATATTTCGCACGGTAGTGCTTTACAGTGTCGTGGTCGGAAACAGCCTCCATGATTGTGAAGAGGTTCCTGACAGGTTCCGTCATCTTCTGTCCCGGAACCGTTGGCCCGGTATCGGTTACCGCCCTCATAACCTTCTTCCTGATATCCTCGGGCGTGTCGGCAAGGAAAATCCCGTTGCCCTCACTCTTTCCCATCTTCCCCGACCCGTCAAGTCCCGGTATCTTTACCAGCCTGTGACCGAAATTATAGGCATCGGGCTCAGGAAAATATTCGACACCGTACATGGTGTTGAACCTGCGTGCAAAACGCCTCGTCATCTCGAGATGCTGCTCCTGATCCTTACCTACCGGCACCTTGTGCGCCCGGTGAATGATTATGTCGGCTGCCATCAATACCGGATAGGTCAGCAATCCGGCATTTATATTATCGGGTTGCCTGCGCACCTTCTCCTTGAACGATGTTGTCCTCTGTAGCTCCCCTATATATGCATTCATATTCAGCAGCAGGTAAAGTTCTGTCACCTCCGGCACGTCGCTCTGCACATATACCGTGGCCACCCCGGGGTCGATGCCACAGGCAAGATACTCGGCCAGCACCTGCCTTATGTTATTGTGAAGGTCATCAGGCTTCGGATGAGTGGTAAGGGAGTGGTAATCGGCAATGAAGAAATAACAATGGCTCTCGTGCTGCATCTTCAGGAAATTACGTACCGCACCGAAGTAGTTACCCAGGTGAAGGTTGCCCGTCGATCGTATTCCGCTTACTACTGTTTCCATCCATCAATGTTTTTTCCGGAACCGGGACCCGTTTCAGGTACCGGCCGGCGCAAAGTTAGTGCATTTCATCATTACTCCAAGAGCCTTTCCGGAGCAATTCAGCGGAAAATTGTACCTTTGCATCACTAAAATATTGCACCCCAATGGAGTCGACCCGTCAGAAAAAGATAGCCCGCCTTATTCAGAAAGAGCTGGCTGAAATATACCGCCGCCGCAGTATCGAACTGACCCCGGGAAAAATGATCACGGTAACTGCCGTCAGGGTCAGTCCCGACATATCCGTGGCCAGGATATACCTGAGCATATTCCCCTCCAATGATAAGGAAAAAGCACTGGGTGCAGTACGTGATAACCTGTCTTCGGTGAGGTACGAACTGGGCAGACAGGTCCATAACCAGTTACGCATTATCCCCGAACTGGTAGTGTTCAACGACGACAGCCTCGATTATATTGACAATATCGACAAACTGCTCCACACCTAATCTATGCAATATGACCCGATAAAGAGGAGGCTGGGAAACCTCTTCGGAAAAAGTACCCTGTCGCGCAGGATTTTCTACTGCATGCTCGACATCCTGCTGCTGCGATCATGGCACGTACGCCGCATGATACGTAAGATGGCCCACTCCCTTCCGGCGGATGCGGCAATCCTCGATGCCGGCGCCGGATTCGGTCAGTATACCCGGAGAATAGCAGGAATGAACAAAAGCTGGAAAATTGATGCCGTCGACCTCAAGGAGGAGCAGGTGAAAGACTGCAATGCTTTCTTCACCAGGATAGGACTGGCCGACAGGGTCACCTTCATAACAGGCGACCTCACCCTGCCGGGCGAAACAGGGAAATACAATCTCATCCTGTCTGTCGACGTGATGGAGCATATCGTTGAAGACAGCCTGGTGTTCCGTAACTTCCTGGATGCTCTCAAACCGGATGGAACCCTCATCATTTCAACTCCCTCCGACAGGGGTGGATCAGGAGTAACGCACCACGACGACAACTCATTCATCGACGAGCATGTACGCGACGGCTACAACCGCGATGAGATAACCCAAAGGCTCAGAGAGACAGGCTTCAGCGAAGTGAGGGCAGATTATACCTACGGACTACCCGGATCGGTTGCCTGGCACCTTGCCATGAAATACCCTGTGAAAATGGTTAACCTGTCCGGCCTGTTCTGGATAGTGCTTCCCCTGTATTATTTAATCGTAATGCCCTTTGTACTTCTGCTCAACCTTGCCGATCTGCATATCACCCACAGGACGGGAACAGGATTGATCATCAGGGCTGTGAAATAGCTATGGCGTGAGGCTTTCGCTCTACATATCAAAAAGATACCTGTTCGCTAAGAAGTCGCGCAACGCCATCAATGTGATTTCGGGTGTGTCAGTGGCAGGTGTCATGGTAGGCACCATGGCACTGGTGATAATACTGTCGGTGTTCAACGGTCTCGAGAAAATGGTTACGGGAATATTCAGCACCTTCGACCCTGATGTCAGGATAACCGCCCTCAGGGGAAAGGTCTTCACTCCCGACAGTACATCCCTGGTGATGCTTCAGAACCTGCCGGTGGTTGAAAGCTACGCCGTTACACTCGAGGAGAACGCCCTCCTCAGGTACGGGGAAAGACAGTTTATAGGTATCGTAAGGGGGGTCGACGACAACTATTCCTCAATGACCGGACTCAACAACACTATGTGGGACGGGGAATTCATGCTCAGGAACGAGTCGGGGACACCTCATGCGGTAATAGGCCTGGGCGTTGCCAATACACTGGGCATCAGGGTCAACTTCATAACACCCCTGGCCATCTACATGCCCAACAGGAGGGGAAGCATCAGCAACCCCGA
This sequence comes from Bacteroidales bacterium, assembly GCA_034004335.1. GTDB lineage: Bacteria > Bacteroidota > Bacteroidia > Bacteroidales > VadinHA17 > SLNP01. Next base: position 5,647 of record JAVEWX010000028.1, read on the forward strand.
ATCGGCTTTCAACAGACAGTATATCTGGCCCTCGGGAATATTCGAAATTGAACAGGATTTCGACTCTAAGTATGTCTTCGTCCCTATAAGCCTCGTAAGGGAACTGCTCGACTACGATGAGGAGTTAACCTCGATAGATGTCAAACTGACCCCCGGAGCCGACATGCAACAGTCCGCCAAAGCCATCCGGACTCTGCTCGGGCCCGACTATCTCGTGCAGGACCGCTTCGAACAGCAGGAACTCTTTTACAAGGTTATGAAATCAGAGAAGCTGGCAATCTTCATCATACTCACTTTCATAATTATCGTCGCCTCCTTCAATATTGCCGGTTCACTTACCATGCTTATCATAGAAAAGGAAAAGGATATCAGGATACTGAGGAGCCTTGGGGCCGGCGATGCGCTGATAAGAAAAATATTCATTCTGGAGGGCTGGATGATATCCATAATAGGAATAGTGGCCGGATTACTGCTGGGATTCATGATATGCCTTATCCAGCAGCAATTCGGTGTAATACGGTTCAACAGTGAGTCACTGATTATTGATGCCTACCCGGTGGTAATGAAGCTGACCGACTTCCTGGTCTCAGGATTGACAGTACTGATAATAGGATATGTGGCAGCCTGGTACCCGGTACGATACCTCAACAGGAAATACCTGCAAAAACAGGAACAATGAAAAGAATACGCCCGGAAAGAAGATCAGTCCCTGCCCTTGCCCTGATGATGGCAGTTACAATGCTTGCATTCACCTCATGCGGAGGAAGAAAATCCGACACCGACAGGAAGGAGCTTATACCTGCGGCTGAGATGGTCACCCTGCTTGCCGAACTGTACCTTACCGACGGTCTGATGGCGGTACCCGAGGTGTTCATAGTCCACCAGGAAAAGGATTCGCTGAAGGTCTATGAAGAGGTCGTAGGAAACCATGGTTATACCCTCGGGCAGGTTGACAAGACCCTTGAATATTACTTCATCAATAACCCGAAGAAGCTTCAGAAGATGTATAACGAAGCCCTCTCACGGCTCACCGAACTGGAATCGATGGCACAGGCCGAAACCGAAAGGGAGGTACCGGTTATCGAGAACCTCTGGCCCGGAAGACTGAGCTTTGCGCTTCCGGAAGACGGTATCACGGAAAAGATTTACTTTGACTATTCCCTCCGCGACACAGGTATGTATACCCTTTCAATCTCCGTGATTCTTTTCCCCGATGATCAGAGCGTCAATCCGAGGATCACGGTCTGGTTCTGGAAACCCGACAGCACAGAGGCCGGCACATCATTCTACTGGAACGAAACGCCCCTGCAAAAGGATGGCAATGCGCATTATCACACCATATCGGCATATACCCCCGATTCATCATTTACAAACATCCGGGGATGGCTGCTGAACCACGACCCGAAGGAGGGCAGATGGGAGAAACATGCCAGGATTGAGAGCGTCAGGCTTATCAGGAAGGATTTTTCTATCGAGCAGTAATGAAGCACTTTTCGGCACAATATGTCTTTACCTGCACCGGCCCGCCACTCAGCAGACCCCTCATCACAGCGACTGATGACGGAACGATAGTTTCGGTGACCGACACCGGGGGCAAACTGCCTGAAATCTCTTCACTGGCATACTACAATGGGATTATAACTCCCGGATTCGTTAACTGCCACTGCCATCTCGAACTGTCACACTTCGCCGGTAAGGTGGAACCGGGAACAGGGCTCCCCGGTTTCATACAATCGATCCGCCGGCTGAGAGAGGTCAACGAGGGCAACGCTGAAGAGATGGCCGTGGGGCATGATGCTGAGATGGCCTCCGCCGGCATAGTGGCCTGCGCCGATATATGTAACGGAACCGACTCCTTCAGGGCTAAAGAGACCTCATCAATATTCTATGTTTCCCTTATTGAGGTTTTCGGAATCAATCCTGAAAAGGCAGGCAAACGCTTCGGGGAAGCACTGGCAGTGGCCCGGCAGGCAATGTCACGTTCCCTGGAACACAATATCACCCCCCATTCGGCATACGCACTGTCACTGCCACTGATGAGCATGGTCAAACAATATGGCAGCGGCTACCCCCTCTCCGCCATACACTTCATGGAGTCGGCCGACGAAACTGAACTGCTCGAAAGAAGGGGAGGAACGCTGCTTGAATATTACAGGGAATTCGGTATCGACGCCGGAACCGTGAACCTTCCCGGATCGCATGCCGATGCAGTCATAAACCATGTCACCACAAGGGGTAACCTTATACTGGTTCATAACACCCATGCCGATGAAAATACAATCGACAGGGTAAATGCCAGGGGGAATACCTGCTGGTGCCTGTGTCCCCGCTCCAACAATTTCATATCGGGTGCAGTGCCACCGGTTCCCCTGCTGAGGAAAAAGAATTGTACCATAGTGATTGGAACCGACAGCCTTGCATCCGTCAGCAGCCTCAGCATACTTTCCGAACTTATTGAGCTGCAACGGTCTTACCCCGGGACAACCTTTCAGGAAATGATCGCCTGGGCCTCAGTAAACGGAGCCAGGGCCCTTGGCATTGACTCATGGGCCGGAACAATTGAACCCGGCAAACGGCCCGGTCTCCTCCTTATCAGCGATACCGACCTTGCAAACCTTAAACTGACTGATAAATCGAAGGTCAGACGACTTATATAATGGCTACATTTCTGTTTGATAAGATCATTTTCGGACCGGTCACCAGCAGGAGACTAGGGATCTCTCTTGGCATTAATCTTCTTCCCGCCGACAGGAAGGTATGCAATTTCAACTGCATTTACTGCGAATGCGGATGGACAAGAAAGGAACACCTCCGTTCGCCCCTGCCGCCGCGCCATGAGGTGAGGGAGAAACTCGAAGAGAAGCTGAAAGAGATGAAGGCGTCGGGTAATATCCCCGACGTGATAACATTTGCCGGCAACGGTGAGCCAACCATTCACCCCGAATTCCCCGGGATAATTGACGACACTATTTCTCTCCGTAATAAATACTGCCCCGGAGCATCGGTGGCGGTTCTCTCAAATGCCACCATGATAAACCGGAAGAAGGTCCGCGAAGCCCTGATGAAAACTGACCGTAACATCCTTAAACTCGATTCGGCATTTGATGAAACGGTTAAACTGCACAACCAGCCGGGCCGGGGTTATTCTGTTGCGAAGACCATTGAAGCACTTAAGCTCTTCAGGGGCGATGTCACCATCCAGACCCTGTTCGTCAGGGGAGAATTCATGGGCAGAAGCATAGACAATACCACTCCCCGCGAACTGGAGGCATGGCTCGAAGCCATAAGGGAGATAGGTCCGCGTGAGGTTATGATTTACACCATCCACCGCGATACTCCCGAAGGGGCTGGCAACCTGGTCAAGGTTCCGGAAAAAGAGCTTAGACAGATTGCGGCCAGAGTCAAAGCATTGGGCATAGAGACACAGGTGTCGGGTTAACACTGCAAGCCATGAGGATACTTATCTGCCCCCTCGACTGGGGCATAGGCCATACCTCGAGGATGATTCCGGTGGCAGCAAGGCTGATGAACGAAGGACACGATGTCGTTTTCGGGGTAAGCGAACGGCAGGCTGCCTTCCTCAGAACTGACCTGACCCGGGCAGCTGTCATCCATTTTCCGGGATTCACAACCAGGTATTCGAGGGTTCTGCCCATGTACCTGTATACCGCCTTCAGGATACCTGCATTCATAATATCCCTGGTAAGAGAGCACCGGCGGCTCAGGTACCTTCTGGCCACGGAACATTTCGACATGGTTATCAGCGATAACCGGATGGGACTGTGGAACAGAGGGGTAAGGACGGTCTATGTCACCCACATGCTTCGGATACCCATGCCCCCGATGCTCAGGTTCCTGGAACCAGCAGGTGTGCTGATCCACAGGCTCTTCATTAACCGTTTTGATGAATGCCATATACCCGATCTGCCACATGAGGGCAACCTGTCGGGCAGACTGTCACATGATGTCACCCTGCCCGCAAATGCTTCCTATATCGGAATCCTTTCTAAATATGATCTTTGCAGCCCATCGGAGATGGAAATACCAACGGAACTAAGGACCCTGACCGGTGATAAATGGTCGGTGCTCATACTTTCCGGACCCGAACCGCAACGCAGCCTGCTGAGAGAAAAGATCACCGGAGAATGGGACCATCGCGAAGGTACTCTTGTTGTCATGGAGGGCAGGCCCGATAACAACCTGCATATAACATGCAATGAAGGAATTGTATCGGTACCTCATCTCCCTCCCTGTGCACTGGCGGCACTGCTGAAGGGAAGCCGGCGTATCATATCCCGTTCAGGCTATACAACAATAATGGAGCTGGCCTCACTGGGCCGGCTCGACAGCCGGACAACCCTCATACCCACACCCGGACAAACGGAACAGGAGTACCTTGCTACCAGATTCCCCAGTTGACCAGCCTGTGGTTCTTTGGGGCGGTTTTCGCCAGACGCTCCTTTATAATATCGTTATAAAACCAGTTGTACCTTAACCTTGAAATGTAGTTTGGGTTATCAGGGTCGCCATTCCAGCAATGCTCAAAGCCATCACCATACTTAACGACTCCGTCATAGTATGGATTGGTTGTCGACTCAAGGAAATCCTCCATAAGCCTTACCGCATTGTTAAGATAATAGTTGTCCATATCGCCGCAATAGATATGGATCTTCCCTTCCAGCTTCGGACCCAGTTTCTCCCAGTCACGCTCAAGAATAAACCTCAGATCGTAATTCTCCTTCCAGTATTCAGCCACTTCATGATCGATAACACCTGTAAGCTTATCCCATATCGGCTTCGGGTAGCCGTTATCGCCCCGGGGAGAAAATACTGCCTGCCAGATATCCCACTGGTCGCCCGACCGGCTGTTTGTTCCCATTACGTATTCAAGCCTGTTCTGCTCCTCTATTGTCGAACTGACGTGACCCCGGTAGTCGCGATGACCCGGCCGGGGTGTCCTTTTAAACCGGCTATCGAGGTAATAGGCATTCTTGTCTTCATAGATGTTTACAACAGTATATGCCCTGAAATCGATCGGGTCGGGACAGGCAGCAAAGCAACCGTTGAATTCATCGGGATAGAAAACCTGAACGGCCAGAGCTTCCCATCCTCCCGTTGAACCGCCATAGGTAAAACGAGCCCATCCCTCTCCCACACAATTGAACCGTTTCTCAATCTCAGGTATAAGCTCATACATTATGGCATCGCCGTACGGACCCAGGTTGGCTGAGTTAATGGCATAGGAATCATCATAATAGGGGTTCTGGTGCTGTATCTCAATGACCACATACCTCGGGAATGAAGGCGATATCCATTTCAGGTAGAAATCGTAAGCCTCCTTTTGCTGTATGTATTCATACCCTGTTATATTGAACCGGGAATTGTAAACATTGTCATTGGGGTCAGCATCGGGAGGGGTCGTCCTGAAGCCATCGAATGTGTATGGGAAATGTCCGTGAAAGACGAAAAGAGGATATCGGGCATCGGAACCAGGATCAAACCCCGAAGGGACCAGAACATTTGCCTGAAGGTACATAGGCCTTCCCCAGAATTCGGTAAGCATTTTGCTCTGTATCCTGACATGTTTAATGAACTCCGTGTCTTCAGGAGGGTCTATCGGGGGTATCACCCTGTCGGCTTTCATCTCTGCCTTCATCTTCCCGCCCTCTCCGATCGTTATCTTCACCGGTTCCGAATAGATGTTTCCGGGCGACCTTAGCCACTGTTGTCCCTCTCCCTGGTCCATATGCATTTTGACCGTATGGCCCGTGGCGAGGTTAAAGGTTTCATACCTGTTGAGGAAAGCCTGTATCCAGTAATCACCCGGGGGGATCTCAGACATCGATTCCAGGGGATATCCTGTTGAGGCGTTGTCAAAGCGAATGACTGTCCCCGGTTCCCAGCCCTCGACATCCATTCCGAATATCAGCTGGGTGGAAGATCCGCTGGATATCTGAAGGCGAGGCTCCCTGGTATCATTATCGGCAATCATTACCAGGAGCCTTCCATCAAGAGGCTCAGCGGCAATCTCAGTAGCAAGGGTTATGCTGATATCAGCTTTCCCGTCCCCGCCTCCGCAACTGCTGAATAAAAACAGTATGATCAGCAGAAGGGGCGGCAATCCTAACCTGATCAGTCTGGAGTTTGCCATCGTCTTCGCTATTGCAACTCCCTCACACCCATGTTCCAGAGTGTGAAGCCGTAAATATCGGCAGTCTGCTCAATGGTCTTGCTCACGGGTGTGCCGGCACCATGGCCCGCCATGGTTTCAATCCTTATCAGCACCGGGTTCTTTCCCTTGTGCTTGTCCTGAAGGTGGGCCACAAACTTGAAGGAATGCGCCGGAACCACCCTGTCGTCATGATCGCTTGTGGTAACCAGTGTGGCAGGGTAGCTTACGCCCTCCCTTACATTATGTACCGGCGAATAGGCCAGCAGGTACCTGAACATCTCCTCGTTGTCGTCGGCGGTACCGTAATCGTATGCCCATCCGGCGCCTGCCGTAAACTTGTGATACCTTAGCATGTCGAGAACGCCCACAGCGGGAAGGGCAACCTTCATGAGCGATGGACGCTGGGTCATCACTGCCCCTACGAGAAGTCCCCCGTTCGAACCTCCCCTGATGGCAAGATAACCCGAAGATGTATAGTTATTGGCTATCAGGTACTCGGCAGCAGCTATGAAATCGTCGAAGACGTTCTGTTTGTTCATCTTTGTGCCTGCAAGGTGCCACTTCTCACCATATTCACCTCCGCCCCTGATATTAGGCACCGCATAGATGCCTCCCATCTCGAGCCACAGAGCGTTGGAAACTGAGAATGAAGGCGTTACGCTGCTATTGAAGCCTCCGTACCCGTACAGCATGGCCGGGTTCTTTCCATCCATTTTCGTTCCCTTCCTGTAGGTTATTATCATGGGAATCCTGGTGCCATCCTTCGAGTTGTAGAATACCTGCTCCGACTCATAGTCATCACTGTTGAATGCAACATCAGGCTTTTTGAATATTCCGGCCTCACCCGATACCGGGTCAAACCTGTAGATCGTAGGAGGAGTGATGTAGTTGGTGAAGGTGAAATAAACCTCCCTGTCAATCTTCCTGCTGCTGAAACCCATTGCGGTACCTATGCCCGGAAGTTCAATCTCCCTCACCACGTTGCCTGACATGTCAATCTGCTTTACATGGGAGATGGCATCAATCATGTAATGAGCAAAGAAGTAACCCGCACCTGTTGCCGGACTTAGAACGTTTTCCGTTTCGGGGATGAAATCGACCCAGTTTTCCGGTACGGGGTTACTGAAATCAACCGTCACAACCCTTATGTTGGGGGCATTCAGGTTAGTGGCGATGAATAGTTTTGATCCGTCATTGTCAATTACATAATGGGTATTGCTGAGGTTATCGACTATCGTTACAAACTGGCTGCCAGGCTTCGACAAGTCCTTGATGTACAATTCATTGCCGGTGGTAGAAACAGCTGCATCGACAACCAGGAACCTGCCATCCTCGGTTACACCGCCGCTTACATATCTCCTTTTGATATCAGCTCCGAATACCACTTTATCTTCGCTCTGCGGGGTGCCCAGCTTATGAAAATAGAGCTTGTGGTGATCGGTCATGGCTGACAGTTCGCTGCCCTCCGGCCTGTCATAGCTCGAATAATAGAAGCCCTCATTACCCTGCCATGATATCGCGCTGAATTTAATATCTGCGAGCGTATCGCCGATAATCTCACTTGTAATAGCATTCATGACAATAATCTTGCGCCAGTCAGAACCTCCTTCCGAGATGGAATATGCCAGAAGGCTTCCGTCTTTGGTGAATCCCATTTCTCCAAGTGATGTGGTTCCATCTTCCGAAAACCTGTTGGGGTCGAGGAAGAGTTCCGGCTCACCACCCTCCTTCTGACGATACAGAACAAACTGGTTCTGCAGGCCGTCATTCCTGAAGAAATAGGTGTAATCCCCATACCTGAAGGGAGCACTGAACCTTTCGTAATTCCACATTGCTGTCAGACGATCCTTTATCGCGGAGCGATATGGTATCTGGCCAAGGTAACCGAATGTGACCTCGTTCTGACGCTTAACCCAGTCGGCGGTTTCTGCCGACATGTCATCCTCAAGCCACCTGTAAGGGTCGGCTACAGGAGTGTCGAAAATGGTTTCCACCACATCACCCTTCGCTGACTCGGGGTAGCTTATGGCAGTTCTGCCTCCGGGCTTGCAGGAGGCTAACAGAACAACTGCTGACAGAATCATAAGTTTCGTTTTCATAAAATGGGGGTTTTTAATTGGTATTATCCGTTAGTTCAGTTAACAGCTCGTCATATAAGCATTCCCAGGGCCATTACCGTCAGGCCGGCCAGAAATCCGAAATATACCTGCGCCGGAGTATGCGCCCTCAGGTAGAGTCTTGCAGCCATCACCAGTCCAGCAGTCATGAAAACGGCTGCCATTACCCATAACAGGCCGGTATACATCTTGAACGACAACACCAGTACCGTTGCCACCATTGCCCCCGCTCCCATGGAATGGACCGATATCTTCCATCTGAGGTTAAGAAGGGCTGCTGTAAACACCACGCACGCCGAAGCGAACATGAAGGCCTTTATCATCCCCGGCAGATGAAACCTGAATATCATTACCGCCGAAACAAAATACATGAGCGACCCGACCAGCAGCGGAACCACCCTCTCGCTCCTCTCCGACAAAGTATATGAAGTGATAACATTCCTCAGACGTAGCAGGGGAAGGATGGCTACAGGCAGAATGACATTGTTTATCAGTACCATCGTGAAGAGCACCTTCCTTATAGTACCCGGCATATAGACCAGCAGATCGGGCATGGTGAAAATGAGCAATAAGCCGTAAAGCACCAGGAAAAGGGGGTGAAAGATGATGGTCACAAATCCTGCAGCATACCATGCGGTGCTCCTTACCGGTGCCTGTTCCCCCTCCGTCATATCTCCTTCCTTAACCGGGCTACCGGTATGTTTAACTGCTCACGGTATTTGGCAACAGTACGACGGGCAATCTGGTAACCCTTCTCCTGGAGTATATCAGTCAGCTTCTCGTCGGTAAGTGGCTTCCTCTTGTTCTCACTGCCTATGCACTCCTCAAGTATCTTTTTTATCTCCCGTGTCGACACCTCTTCACCGCTGTCGGTCTGCAATCCCTCAGAGAAGAAGAACTTAAGCGGGAAGATTCCGAAGTGGGTCTGAATGAATTTACTGTTGGCGACCCTCGATACCGTCGATATATCGAGACCGGTCATCTCTGCTATATCCTTGAGTATCATCGGCTTGAGCTTTGTTTCATCACCATCGTCGAAATACTCCCGCTGGTATTCGAGTATGGCATTCATTGTCAGCAGAAGTGTATTCTGTCGCTGCTTTATTGCATCGATGAACCATTTTGCCGATTCGAGTTTCTGGCGCACGAAAGTCACGGCCTCCTTCATCTCCCTGTTTCCGTTGCGGTTGCGGCTGTAGTTCTCGAGCATCTGCGAATAGACGCGGCTTACCTTCAGCTCGGGAAGGTTACGGCTGTTAAGGTGCAACTCGAGGTTATTGTCATTCTGCTCGAGGATGAAATCGGGAACGATCTGCTGGGCTGAACGGCCATAGGGATCGGCAACCGATCCTCCCGGCTTGGGGTTAAGCTTCAGTATCTCATTTATTGCTCCCTTGAGCTGCTCATCGGTCAACCCTGTACGCTGGGTAATCCGGTCATAATGACGCTTTGTAAACTCATCGAAGTATGAAGTCAGAATCGTACTTGCTGCCTCCACGCTGCCGTTTTCATCATTTTTTCGCGATATCTGGAGAAGCAGGCACTCCTGCAGCGATCTTGCCCCAACTCCTGCCGGATCAAAATCCTGTATTACCTTAAGAACCTCTTCAAGCTCCTCCTCGGTAGTCTCAATATTCTGCAGGAACGCGAGGTCGTCGACTATGCTTGGTATTTCCCTGCGCAGGTATCCGTCATCGTCAATATTGCCAATGATATACTCTCCCAGAACCTGTTGCCGTCCGGTAAGACTCCTCAGTCCGAGTTGTGCCTGCAGGTGCTCATGGAATGTTGAGCCGGCAGAAAAGGGTATCTCTGCCCGCTTCTCGTCATCCTTGCTGTAATTGTTGGCCTGGAGCCGGTAGTCGGGTATGTCGTCGTGCTCCATATAATCGTCGAGGGTGAACTCATCCTGTGCCCCTTCGTCAACATTGTCATCTTCTTCAATATCGTTGGCACCCTCAATAATATCCTCCTCAGCCCCCTCTTCAAGGGCGGGATTCTCCTCAAGCTCTTTTTTGATTCTCTGCTCCAGCATAATCGAAGGGACCTCCAGCAGCTTGATCATCTGTATCTGCTGCGGGGATAGCTTCTGAAGTAGTTTCTGCTGTAGCTTCTGGTTCAACATTGCCTGAGGATTTTTTCTTTCCTGTCAGAATTCCGCGTTCCTTGGGGTACGGGGGAATGGCATCACATCCCTGATATTTGACATCCCGGTCATAAACAGCATAAGTCTTTCGAAACCGAGCCCAAATCCGCTATGGGGTGCGGTACCAAACTTCCTCGTCTCGAGGTACCACCAGAAATCACTCTCCCTGAATCCGAGCTCCCTGATTCTGCCCAGCAGTTTGTCGTAAACCTCCTCACGTTGTGAACCCCCTATTATCTCTCCTATACCCGGGAACAGCACATCCATGGCCCTGACCGTTTTACCGTCGTCGTTCTGCTTCATATAGAATGCCTTTATCTCTTTCGGGTAGTCTGTAAGAATAACAGGACGTTTGAAGTGTTGTTCAACAAGGTAACGCTCATGTTCGGCCTGAAGATCGCGACCCCAGCCCACGGGATACTCCCACTTGCGTTGCGCATTTACAAGTATGTCAACGGCTTCGGTGTATGTCATTCTCACGAATTCATTGTCTAGAACGAACCTGAGCCTTTCCATGAGGCCTTTGTCAACCATGCCGGCCAGAAAATTCAGGTCATCGGTGCAGTTCTCAAGGGCATACCTTATGAGGTACTTCACGAAATCCTCTGCCAGGTCCATGTTGTCCTTAATGTCATAGAAGGCCATCTCGGGTTCTATCATCCAGAATTCGGCAAGATGTCGCGGGGTGTTCGAATTTTCAGCCCTGAATGTCGGTCCGAAGGTATATATCTCGCCCAGCGACAGCGCTCCCAGTTCACCCTCCAGCTGTCCCGACACCGTGAGGTTTGTCTCCTTGGCGAAGAAATCCTCGAGATAGTTTACGCTACCGTCGCTGTTGAGGGGTATATTTTTAAGGTCGAAGGTGGTGACATGGAACATTTCACCTGCTCCCTCGCAGTCGCTGCCCGTGATTATGGGGGTGTGCAGATAATAAAAACCCCTGTCGTTGAAATATTTATGAACAGCAAAAGCCATGGCGTGCCGCATCCTTAATACTGCCCCGAAAGTGTTGGTGCGGAATCTCAGGTGGGCAATCTCACGAAGGAACTCCATCGAATGGCCCTTCTTCTGCAACGGGTAGGTATCGGGGTCGGCAGGTCCGTAAATGCCGATCCCGGAGGCCTGTAACTCAACGCTTTGTCCCTGACCCTGCGACTCCACCAGTTTACCTTGTGCCCAGATGCAGGCCCCCGTGGTGATGTTTTTCATCAGTTCCTCGCCGAAAAAATCAGGATCTGCAACAATCTGAATATTGTTAATGGTTGAGCCGTCGTTGAGGGCAATGAAGGCAACGTTTTTATTGCCGCGCCTGGTGCGCACCCATCCCTTTACCAGGACATCTGTCCCGGTCAATGCTCCGCTTAGCAGCTCCCTAACCTTGTATCTTCTCATATTCCCTTCAGTGAATTGCCGGCAGGGAAAGCCCCTGGTTCCGGCCAAACATAAACATGCCACAAAAATAACAAATTTGTTTGGCTGCCGGTCAGATTACGGCCGCGAAAATGCCATTTGGGCAGGGGGGTGTTTGAATTTGGCAAAAAACTGATAACTTTACGGTTGAAAACGGAAATCTGGTATTAATATGGAAGTGACAAACAAACTTATTGTTGTGCCATGGGATTTTACCGAAGTTGCGGGAAATGCCCTGAAGCATGCTGCCAGAATAGCGCGGCAGATAACCGGTGACATAGTGCTGCTCCACATACTCGACAAGACGATGATGCCCGGGGTTGAAGCCGCAAAGAGGGATAAGCTGCGCGCCATTGCAGAAGACGCCGGCCAGCAGTATAACCTTACGGTGAAGCATTTTCTCACCAAGGGGAGCATATTTACTGCCATCGGTGACTATGTCAACGACAATGAAGCCAACCTGGTAGTAATGGGGACTCACGGGATGAAGGGCATGCAGAAGCTGACCGGAAGCTGGGCCCTGAAGGTAATTGTAAGGTCCAAAGCGCCATTTATCGTCGTGCAGGATCCGCCCAATGAGGACGGTAAATTCGGTAACATCGTTTTTACGGTTGACTTCCACAAAGAAAACAAGGATAAGCTGTCGATGGCCATTTTCATGGGTAAATATTTCGAATCAAAGGTTCACCTGTTGAAGACACAAACCACCGACAAGAACCTTTTGAAGAAGACCAACATTAATGTAAATTTCGCAATTAAATACTTCACCCAGAACAATATCGAATACGAAATACACGAAATTCCAAAGGGCAACCTGACGCACCAGACCATCGACTTTGCACAGAAGATCAATGCAGACATGATTGTGCTTGTCACATCGAGGAACAATATTCTTGGAGCATCGGAACAGTATATCATTGCCAACAGCTCCAAAATCCCCGTATGCTGTGTCAACCCAAGGTCGACCTTTGCCGGTGTGGGGCAGTTCATGTACAGCGGTTAAATGTCGGTAGTTGTTGACAATGTCACCCGCCTTTTCGGAACCCAGAAGGCTCTCGATAATGTTTCCTTTTCGATAAAACCCGGGGCCATCACCGGCTTCCTCGGTCCTAACGGTGCGGGTAAATCGACCATGATGAGGATCATCACCGGATGTATCCCCTCAACCTCGGGAAGGGTGTTAATTGATGACACCGAGGTTGGTCCCGACAACCCGGAACTCAGGAAGAAGATAGGTTACCTCCCCGAAAATAATCCCCTCTATCCCGACATGTATGTTACGGAATACCTGCTTTTCGTGGCCTCCCTCTATATGAGCCGGGGAGAACGGAAGAGAGCCGTGGAAAAGATCATGAATGTCACCGGGCTACAGGCTGAAAGGGGCAAGAAGATCGGTGAGCTGTCGAAGGGATACAGGCAGAGGATTGGCCTGGCACAGGCACTGATACACGGACCCCGGGTGCTGATACTCGATGAGGCAACCACTGGCCTCGACCCCAACCAGATCGTGGCCATCAGGAACCTGATTTCTGAGGCAGGAAAGTCGAAGACGGTAATGATATCAACCCATATTATGCAGGAGGTAGAGGCTATATGCGATCATGTCATCATCATCGACAAGGGAAGGATTGTGGCCGATGGTACCAGGGAGGATATACTCAGACTAAAGAATCACTCTTCCGGAGACGTGGTGGTAGAGTTTGACGGCCGGCCGGCGCCGGAAAGCCTGATGGCCATAGCCGGCGTAAAGAGTGTGATTATGCAACGCGACAGGGAATATCTTATTGAAGCCCCCGAAGAGACCGACATAAGACCTGCCCTGTTTGCATGGGCCGTGGCTAACTCACTCACTGTACTCTCTCTCCACAGGAAGGAAAGCAACCTCGAGGAGGTGTTCAGGTATATTACTTCCTAAACCCCAAACTCTTTCCGTATTGCCTCCACCATATCAAGCTTCTCCCATGCGAAGAACTCAGCCCTGATGGTATGGCATTTCCCGCCGTTGTTCTTGCGTTCCTTGCTTCCCCTCACCGGGTAACAGACTTCTACCTCGCGGGTGTATGGTTCGCGGCCGAAATGTCCGTATGCCGCAGTAGGTCCGAAAATGGGGTTCTTAAGCCCAAACCTCTTTATTATCGAATAAGGCCTCAGATCGAATAGCTTACCGATCCTGGCGGCCAGCTCGCCATCCGACAGTAACACACCTTTCTTATTCTTCACCCTGCAGGTTCCGTAGGTGTTGACATAGAGTCCCACAGGCTGTGCAACTCCGATGGCATAGGCTACCTGTACCAGGACCTCATCGGCAACCCCGGCAGCCACAATGTTCTTGGCTATGTGACGTGTTGCGTAGGCCGCCGAACGGTCAACCTTTGAGGAGTCTTTGCCCGAAAAAGCTCCGCCGCCGTGGGCTCCACGCCCACCATATGTGTCGACTATTATTTTCCTTCCCGTCAGTCCGGTGTCGCCATGCGGACCACCTATGACAAATTTGCCTGTAGGATTTACAAGAAGCCTGTATCTGCCGTCGCTGAAGAGAGCCCTGATCCTTGCCGGCAGTGTCTTTACAACCCTTGGTATCAGTATATCATGTATATCTTTCTTTATTGTCTCCTGCATCTCCTTATCTGCTGCGCGGACAGCCTTCTGCGATCTTTCTGCCGGCCTTATGAATTCGTCATGCTGGGTGGAGACTACAATAGTGTCAATCCGCACAGGCTTACCGCTGTCATCATATTCCACCGTTACCTGCGACTTTGAATCGGGACGAAGGTATTTCATCTTGCGGCCTTCGCGACGTATTGCCGCCAGCTCCTGCAAAAGAATATGGGCAAGCTCTATCGGCAGCGGCATATAGTTGTCCATTTCGCGACAGGCGTAGCCAAACATCATCCCCTGGTCACCGGCTCCCTGCTCTTCAGGCTTTGTACGGGCAACACCCTGGAAAATATCGGGCGACTGCTCGTGTATTGTACTGATGACACCACATGAATTGCCGTCAAACATATACTCGGCCTTAGTATAGCCGATCTTGTTGATGACTCCCCTGGCTACCTCCTGGACATCAACATAACCCTCGGTTCTCACTTCGCCCGAAAGAACGGCAAGACCCGTGGTTACAAGTGTCTCGCAGGCCACCTTCGATTCGGGGTCAACTTTAAGAAAAGCATCAAGAAGTGCATCTGAAATCTGATCGGCTACCTTGTCGGGATGACCCTCCGACACCGACTCTGAAGTAAATAAATGTCCCATTTGAGTACTCTTTTAACAAGTTAAACAAATGATGGGAAGCTTGGTTGATTGTAAAAAGGAAGAATCCGTTTTAGCATTTTTTTCCGTGGTTGCAATCAGTGCAAATCTTTCCACCAAGATCATTGGTGTCAAAGTAAAGCAAACTTTCCGTAATATGCAAGTTGAAGTGCCGGATACCAGGTACCAGGTATCAGGTGCCGGGTGCCAGGTGGCGGGTGTACGCTTCAGAAAACGACATAATGACATATTGACGTAAAGACTTAATGGGCAATACATTGGATTCCGGCCGGACGCCGGGTGCCGGACGCCGGACGCCGGACGCCGGATACCGGGTGTACGCTTCAGAAAACGACCTAATGACATATTGACGTAAAGACTTAATGGGCAATACATTGGATTCCGGCCGGACGCCGGTTGCCGGACGCCGGGTGCCGGACGCCGGACGCCGGACGCCGGATACCGTTTTTTATTATTTTTGATTCATCAACCAAACATTTCGTAATATGGACAACCATCTCCAGATACTTATCGTAATGGTAGTATATATAACCCTGCTGATTCTGTGGGGACTCTACCAGGGGAAGAAGGTCAAAACAGGCACCGATTATTCAATAGCCGGGCGCAGGCTGCCCGGCTGGGTGGCAGCATTGTCGGAGCGGGCTACCGGCGAGTCGTCGTGGGCACTGCTCGGGCTGCCCGGCGCTGCCTATGCAATGGGACTCACCGAGGTGTGGACCGCCCTGGGATGCGTGGCCGGCATCATCACCGCCTGGTCGCTGCTGGCATGGCGCCTGCGCGATGAAGCAGAAAAATACAATGTCTCAACATTCACGGAATACATCTCGAAAAAACATGGAGACAGCCTCCGTGCACTCCGCCTGGTAAGCAGCTTCGCCATAGTCTTCTTCTTCTTTTTCTACGTCGGTGCGCAGTTCCTCGGCGGTGGCAAAACCCTCCATACCCTGTTCGGACTGGAACCCTGGCTCGGCGTGCTCATAACCGCAGCCGTAATAGTCCCCTACACCATCTATGGAGGCTTCCGCAGTGTGGTCTACACCGATGTAATACAGGCAATAATAATGATAATAGCCCTGGTTGTAACACCAATTGTAGGCATTATATATGTGATGAAGGAACCCGGGACATTTGCCCCGGGAATAGGTGAGGCACTGAGGACCGCAGGCGACAGCTATGTGTCGCTTAAGGGAACCGCAAGCGGTTTCGGGGCCGGTCTGATAATCGCCGGCGGCTTCAGCTGGTTCTTCGGATACCTTGGAGGACAGCCACAACTCAGCATGCGTTTTATGGCCATCAGCAATCCCCGTCAGGCCCGGAAGGGCCGTAACATAAGCATAGCATGGACAATAATAGCCTATATCGGGGCAATGATGATAGGCTGGCTCGGTATAGCAATTTTCGGTCCGGCCGGACTCAGCGACCCTGAATATGTTATGCCCAGCGTTCTGCTCCGGCTCTTCCCTCCTGTAATTGCCGCTATACTCATTACGGGGGCGATAGCCGCCATGATATCAACTGCCGACTCACTGCTTATACTTTCGGCCACCGAGCTTACACGGACACTAACCGGCGACGACAGTGCAGCAGAACATGGCGGCAAAGCACTCCGCCGGTACAGGATAACAACTGCTCTGCTGGCCGTGGTTGCCCTGGCCCTGTCGTATGTATCTCCCTCTAAACTCATATTCACCCTCGTGAGCTACGTCTGGGCAGGCATAGGGTGTACATTCTCGGTGGTCATCCTCCTCTCTCTCTTCTGGAATCGTTACCATGGCAGGGCAGCTCTGATAACCATCATCGCCGGACTTCTCTTCACGATAGCATGGATAAGCGGCGGATTCGAACAGAATTATATGGTTACCCCTGACAAAACTGAGTTCCTGGTATCACAGGGCGTGATAACCTCTGACGAGGCCGGTTCACTTCTTGCCATCGGTGACAGGAAGTATGCATCGGCAGCTAAATTCACCCATGAAATAACAGTCTTGTTACCCGGCGCCGATGCAGGTAAATCTGCTACCGTTATCTCCTCCTGTACCCGTAAGGGGATTCCCGCCAGGCTTACAACATTCTTTGCGGCACTGCTGGCGGCAGTGGTGGCGACATATACCGTCAAACCAGGGGGGAAGAAAAGCGCCTGAAGCAACTACGAACTCGAAGCCTTCTGGGCCGTAAGGGTACGGCGCATGCTCTTGTGAAGCAGGGCGATGGTCGGGTTTTCATTATGAAAATCCGATTTCAGCATTTCCCGGCCTCTTTTTCTGGCACTCTTCCTCGATTCAGCCGATGTGAAAATATTCCTGAATAGTCCCGCCTCAAGAGCCAGCAGTGCAAAATTCCATTTTTCGCGAACGGGTTTGCGGCCATAGACCAGCATTCGTTCCAGCTCCCGGAGAGAGGGTTTCAGAAGGTCCTGCTTTACGACCCTGTACTTCCTGTATAACGGCCAGAAGAGAAAACTTACCTCGTCATATGTGATATAGTTTCTCTCCGTCATCGTTTCCATCTGCTTTCTGTATACGGCCGCCGACTTGTTCGGCACCAGCAACTGAAGCCTCGACAGCTTCGCGCCCGAAAGCGGCGTCACCAGTTCAAGCACCCTGTCCAGGACATGATCGCCCGTCTCCCTGCCATTCACCATCAACCTGTCATCAGCGACATGTATGTGGCCTGTTGCGGAAAGCTCAAAGAGGCATGCATAGAACATCACCGTCCTCATCCCGGTCTGATTGAAGAATGGTACCTTGCGCGGATAGTAAGCATGCATTATAAGTAGTTCCCTGTAATCCGGTTCCATATCTTCTTATTTTTTGTTTTCCTGCTCATCTGGATGGCCGGCCGGCCCCTCCCGGTAACGACCGGCCTCCTTCAGGGCCCTGTTAAGTATCCACTCAATCTGCCCGTTTACGCTGCGGAATTCATCGGCAGCCCACCTCTCCAGCGCATTAATCATGGCCGGATTGACCCTGATTACGAATGACTTCTTCTGCATAGGGGTTATAACTTAATGATTACGGGCAACATCCGCCTCTCAATACAACGACCCGGTGTTGATAACCGGATTGACGTCCTTATCGGAACAAAGTACAACCATCAGGTTGCTGACCATGGTGGCCTTCCTCTCCTCGTCAAGCTTTATGATGTCCTTTGTTGAAAGCTGCTCAAGGGCCAGTTCAACCATGCTTACAGCACCCTCAACGATCTTCTGGCGTGCGGCAACTATGGCGGTAGCCTGCTGACGGCGAAGCATGGCGCCTGCAATCTCCGATGCATATGCCAGGTAGGCAATGCGGGCCTCCATAACATGAATGCCGGCTATGGCAAGCCTCTCACGCAGCTCGTTCTCAAGCTGGTGGTTCACCTCTTCACCACCCGAACGGAGAGAGATATCAGCTTCGGCATCGTCGAAATTGTCGTAGGGGTATGCGCCGGCCAGCTTCCTTATGGCAGCCTCACTCTGTATATCGACGAACCTTACATAATCATCAACCTCGAAGGCAGCCCTGAAGGTCTCTTCAACCTTCCATACCAGGACAATACCGATCATTATCGGGTTGCCAAGCTTGTCATTTACCTTTATCGGTTCCGAGTTAAGGTTACGGGCCCTGAGCGATATCTTCTTCCTCACATAGAAAGGATTTATCCAGTAGAATCC
The DNA here is from genome assembly GCA_034004335.1 of Bacteroidales bacterium. Classification (GTDB taxonomy): domain Bacteria; phylum Bacteroidota; class Bacteroidia; order Bacteroidales; family VadinHA17; genus SLNP01. Next base: position 24,417 of record JAVEWX010000028.1, read on the forward strand.
GTTCTTCCTGAGTGTACCGGTGTACTTTCCGAAAAGAACAAGCACAACCGACTCATTTGGATTGACAATCACCAACCCTACCCACAGGAACAGGTCAACTACCAGGGCTATAAGGTACAACGGACTGAAAAATACCGCCATCAGTATCGGACCGGCCAGCATTGCCAGCGCCAGAAACAACCCGAGATATCCCAGGTATGAATTTAATTTCTTCTCCTTTTCCATGACATTGAAGTTTAATGTGTAAGTTTTCGTGTTTGATATCATTTTGATATCACAATGATATGACATATTTTTTATTCTACCAATTTTTTTTCAATATTTTTTTCAAGGGCGGGGTAATTTTTTGAAAGGAATAATTCTGCAGATAAGATCCGATGGCACACCGTGTATGGTGGCATGGTTGGCGGCTGCGCCGCTTATGGAGCCAGCCTTCGCGGAGCTACGGCTGACAAGGCATGGGGAAAAAGGTACCGGGTATCAGGTACCAGGTACCAGGAATTGCCGGTTAAAAGGAACCCTGAACCCTGAACCCTGAACCCTGAACCCTGAACCCTGAACCCTGAACCCTGAACCCTGAACCCTAAACCCTGAACCCCTCCTCCCGCCCAAATGATCTTCAGAAGGAGGCCCTGACTATGCGCGCAATGTTATCCGATCTCCCGAGGGTATAATAGTGAATTCCCGGAACGCCTGCGGCAATAAGCCCCTTCGACTGTTCCGTAGCCCATTCAATGCCCACTTCACGGGCCTGATCGTCAGTCTTGCATTTTCTCAGCTCATGAACCAGTTGTTCCGGCATGTCGATATGGAAGGTCTGAGGCAACAGTCTCAGGTCGTTGAGGGCCGACACAGGCTTGACACCCGGTATGACCGGAACATTTAAACCGGCAGCCTTGAGCGCAGCACGCCAGGTAAAGAACTTTTCATTGTCGAAGAACATCTGTGTTACGATATATGATGCCCCTGCATCGATCTTCTTCCTGAGGTTTTCAATGTCCATGGCTATATTGGGTGCCTCAAAGTGCTTCTCGGGGTAGCCTCCCACGCCGATGCAGAAGGAGGTGGCTGCGGTGTCGCGCATGGTCTCGTCGAGGTATTGGCCCTGGTTCATGGCAATAATCTGTTCCACCAGCTCTGAGGTATGGGTATGTCCATCCTTCTCGGGTATGAACTCACGGCTTCCCTTCCTGGGGTCGCCCCGCAGGGCCAGCAGGTCGTGTATGCCCAGGAAGTGCATCTCTATC
>JAVEWX010000179.1:0-5226 GCA_034004335.1 Bacteroidales bacterium
CGGTGAGGCAAACATCTGCAGGGGATCTGTGACAGCCAGACCTGTTCTTTTCCTGCCGTAGTCTATACCAACTATCCTTCCCATTGTAAGTTTTATGGTGCAAATGTAAGAAGAATGGGAGAGACTAGCAAGAAGGAGTGAGTAGTGAGGCGTGAGGCTCTATCAGAGACAGGACCTGGATGATAGTAAAATATCCAAAGGCAAAGGTATTGAATATCCAAAGTGGAAAACGTGTTGCCGAAGCGTAGCAAGGGAATCCCGCGGATGCGGGAAGGCGTGACCCTCTGGCAGATTTGGTGCCGGGATGAAAGTAATATATCTCAGGAAAAGTGTATTGGATATTCATAGTAGATAGTGTGTCGCCGAAGCTTAGCAAGATAATCACGCGAATGTGGGAAGGCGTGAGGCATGAGGCTCTATGGGAGAATTTGTCATTAATCTGGCAGTTTCTTCCGAAGATGCTAAAGCTTAATTTCTATGACTCATGTCTTCTTCAAAGACAATTACCTTTTTATGACTCAGGCTTTTTCCCCTCTTGATTAATCTTCTAATACAAGTTAATCTTCATCCCTGATGCGGTACCGAAATATCTGTGCAGACTGTTGTACCATACTTTATCGATGCTGCCTGATGTCCATACTGGTTTGGCATATTCTGTCCAGGTTTCACCATAGTCAAAGGATACAAATATGCTACCGTAATGCTGCAACCCTGACATAACAATATTTTCGTAGTTGAAGAAGGAATAACATGCATCAGTCAGTGGTTGCAGCAAGATATGTTTTGAGGGATCATTAATCTGATTAACAGGGCATTTGTAAATTCCGAAACATTGGTATTCGACACCGTCGTATATGAATATGCCCGGACCATCGGAACCCCAGTATATATAGCCATCTTTTTCATAGATACCTAATGCTCTCATCCTTTGCCAATTCGAAGCAGTAGTGTTAAGAAGATCAATGACAAACCATGAGTCATTGTTACTATCATATGTGCACTTCATCATGTGTATCTCATTGGTATAACCATCACCCGTGGCCACATAGTAATTTCCGTCATAGCCTCTGTTAATTGAATGTATATGACGGGTAATAAGGTTGTTGGATGGATCTCCAAGGAGAGTACCCCCGGTGCCACCCCTGATGGTACCGTTATCTGTGTACCAGGGATTCAGACCAAAGGTGTAGAATACTTTCCATGTAATACCGTTGAGTGTATAATAGAGGTTAACAGGAGATGAGCCTGTGCCGGAGTTTGTATAGTTACCAAGAATGGCCATCCCTTCATATTCAACAAATCCACCCATTACATCAAAATATCCTCCAGGATATAAATCATTTACAGGGTCATGATATTCGTATGGCTGTCCATCTTTTCCAAGTACAGTGCAAGGTGTCAATGTGGATAGATTATCGGAGGAATAGTAGATACTGTCAGCACCACACACTACTATCCTTCCGTTATCTAATATTCGTGCATATCGGAGTGGTGTTGCCCAATCTACTCTGATGCCAGTGTTGAATGTTAGGCCATTGTCGCTGCTATACCTGATATATTTGTTGGGATACTGGTCTTCTATTATGACCATTTTATTTCCGTTTGAATGAAGAAGTCTTTGATGTACGTCAGCCATGATGCCATAAGTAACCTGTGGAGAAGGGGGGGGGGCGAAGGTCCATGTATTTCCTGCTCCCCGATTGTACAGAATCTCAATCTCAGCCATAGAAAGGGCTCTATTCCAAAGTCCAAATTCATCAATAACACCTGTAAAACCTGAGGGATAGGTAAATAATCCATTTGAAAACTCATTTCCTATTACCAGGTCGGAAAGAACCGGGACCACAGCATTTCTTGAACCCCTGGAGACCCCATCTAAAAAAAGTTCAACCCTACCCGCTGATCCTGATGAGTAGCAGACTAAAACAAGATGGTGCATCATGGAGGTCTCGGTCCACACTCCCCAGGTGGCCACCCTTTCACCGTTACTATTGGCAAGGTACAGGATGCCATCAGAGCCTATCCAGATTCCGGCATGCATTCCGCCAAATCCCACCAGACACTCCCCATTGTAGTATGAAGCCCTCCTTGCCCAGAATGATACAGAGCTGGTTGATAAATAGAAGGAGCCCGGATAAACATAACTACGGCTGTCTTTATTAAAGCCGAAGGAGGTGCCAATAATGCCCGGTTCTCTGTATGTGACCGAGGATGCAAGTCCGGGATGGGCTCCTTGACTGTCAATTGCGTTACCTGATGATTCGTCAAACTGCCAGTATCCTGTAAGACCATTCAGGAGGCTGTTGTTGTTTACAGTAAGCTTCATTCCATATCTGGTCAGGGAAGGATCTGAAAGGGTTCTTCCCAGCTCATTGACGAAGCTTGGGCTACTCCCTGATGTACTTTGTCCATACCTTGTTACCCCTTGATTAAAAACGACAAAGGGTAACCACATCAGGAACAAAAGAACCAGAAGTCTTTTCATTAGTATTTAATTTGATATTAATGGTCTGATTGAATCCATATGTCTTAAAATACAATATATATGTTTTCAGGTTAATGAAATGTGGCTTTCATAAGCAAGAAGTAATTAATAAGAATAGTCAAACTGTATTCTGTCACCTGTTGTGAGGGAATAGGATCCGTTGTTCACGGGGATATAGGTGGCAGAAGTACCGGATATACTGTAAGCCTGGTTGCTTATCCGGATCCCGTTGATAAACATTCTGGGAAGACTTGTGGCTGCCGGGGTGTTCCTAAGGTAAAAGGTTGTCTGTCCGGTCGAAGCGGAAAACTCATCAGTCGTCTCCCTGATGACGGCAGGCTTGTTAGTCAGGGAGTTATAGTCACCGTCGAAAAGGATGGGCCTGTTTGAAAGGTCATTGTAATTGCCGCTGGTGGCCACAACAGAAAACGAAGGGAGTCCGGTAAGGTCCAGATAAGCACCGCTGAATGCAACGGAGGCAAAACTTGGTCTGTTTATAAGATCGTTGTAATCTCCGCTGGTAGCCACATCCGACAATTCTGGAGTGTTATTCAGGTCACCGAAGTCACCACTTGTTGCAACAGCCGATAGGAGCGGGCAGTTGAGCAGATCGCTGAAACTGCCACTTGTAGCCACAGGTGCCAGTACGGGTCTGTTTAGCAAATCGTTATAGTTTCCACTGACGGCCACCTGTGAAAAGACAGGTCTGCCTATAAGGTCGTTGTAGTTCCCGCTTGTTGCCACCGTTGAAAAGGCAGGGCGGTTAAGCAGATCGGAAAAGTTTCCGGTGGTTGCTACCTGTGAAAAGGCAGGTTTGTGAACAAGGTCGTTATAATTTCCGCTGACAGCTAATGGTGAAAGCACCGGTGTGCCGTAGAGATCGTCATAGTTACCGCTTGTAGCCACAGAGCTTAGGGTAGGTTTATTAATGATGTCGGAATAGTCAACTGTTGTTCCTGACGATCTGAGGGCATAGAATGCAAAGGGTACGGCCATCATCTGTTGGATGCCTGTGAGGACATAGGATGGTGAACTGTATGTTTTGAGTTCGACCTTAAGGAATAGTTTATCCGCACCCCATTGTATGTCTGAGAGTTTCTGGTATCTCCCGTCAGGAGATGCTTCGCCTTGTCCGATTACCAGGGTGAAAAGTCCGTTCTGGTCGGTAAATGTGCTGTGCTCCTCGCAATACAAAACATCTCCGTTGTCAGTTCCCTCGATAACTGAAAACCTGACACCTATCTCCCTTTCGTATATGACCGAACCGTGGATGTCCTTTCCTGCTATTTCCTTCCCGTTGACGTCGACAGCAACAGCCTGATATGTTATCCCGTCGGCAATTTGTCCATAGGCCGGGACAAAGAAAACAGACATGAGGATTAAAATAGGTATTACAAACTTCTTCATTGTTTATTATTTAGTTCGTTTATTTTAAAAGCAAGTCCGAGCTGAACTGAAAAAGACCTATTGAATAGTTTCTGTCCGGCTGTTTTTTTTTCTATCTGAGCTAATCCTGTGAATTGGGTTAACCTCAAAAACATGGAACCGGCATCAGAGTACGCATAATTAATCCCTGCAAAGATATTAAAGCCTAAATCATTCCTTTTAATCTCATCTTCGCCCAGCAGATCGAAGTATTCCTGTCCGGTAATCTGTTCTGCTTTGCAAAGTCTGCCATAGTACAGACCAATACCGATGTGAGGATTAAGGTTGAAAAGGCTGAAACGGCGGGCGGCACTGAAACTTGCCCCAGCATAGTGCAACGACCATTCCAGCCTACTGGTACCGTAGTTCGACATGGCTCCGGGATTACTATAGGATAATGAGCCTTCAAAATAATAATTTTCGATACTCTTCTGAAGGGAAAGTCCGTAGCCATAGCTGATCCTTAGATCCGATTTTTGTCTATTGCCCCCCGAATCGACAAATCTGAAAGTAGAGTAGTTCTGGAGGAAAGAAAGTCCGACGCTGTATTCCTGTGCCTGAAGGATGGCAAAGAACATAATGATTACAGATGAAAGGAATATCTTTTTTTTCATTTTATTTATGTTATTGGGATCCGGAATCAGTAACAACTAGTCTGCCGGAAGCGGCCCGTTTGTCGGTAGTTTTTATTGTGACTATATAGGTACCAGATGGTATATCGGCAAGGTCGAGCCACATCCGGTCCATGTTCACAGCGGCTGTCTTCCTGAGGACAATACCGTTTAAACCGGTAAGTATCACCGCGAAGGAGACACCAGGACCTTCTTTCAGTGTTATCATTGTCCTGGAGGAAGCAGGGTTGGGACTAATGGTGAAGCCGGGGAGAGTATGTTCAGTGGTAGTGGATGAGAGGGAAAGGGGCTGCTGAAAACCCTGGCGGAGAATATACGAGTTACGGCTGATTAATGTCGTTCCTGAAGGCTGCCCAATGGTCTGCCTGACCAGCATTCCGTTCTCAGTAACCGAATTTCCTGCGCTTCCTATGGTCTGTCGTATCACAGTCTGGCAATGAAGCAACTGGCCTTGGAGAACTAAAAGTAAAACGATTGTACTTAAGATGTTTTTCATAAAATTGTCTCAATACAGAAATGATCACATAAAAACCATTTTCCGTAGAAATAAAAGTCCCTTGGCTGGTGTGATCATGTTCAAATTTGCACACTAATATATTGAATAAATATTTTTCTGACAGAATAAGTTTTTTGATTTTGACCGACACAATAAAGATTTTGACAAAAGAAAAACAGGATAACTGG
>JAVEWX010000029.1:0-25405 GCA_034004335.1 Bacteroidales bacterium
GCGCGGGTCATGATTTCAAGCATGTCGAGGGTGTTTTCACCCGCTGATTTGGGGCTTGCCAGGCTCATGTTGAAGACTGTAAGCACGGCAAAGAGGCTCGCTAGTGTCGGTACAAGAATTATTTTTAAGTTTTTCATAATGTTTCTTTTAATTCTGTTTCCCCGGAGTCCATTTATCAGAAACGATACACCACTCCGGGTTGGCATAGTTTCTCCTCTGGCTCCGGTTAAAACAGATCGGGTGCGCAGCCTGAAGGCTTTTAACCGGAAAAATTCGAAAACAGAGGGATTATAACTATCTTTGCCGCATTACCTCCTTTCTGTATTTACAGTAAGGGGAGTACGAAGAGGAAGCACCCGCCCCTACGAAGGACTGGCTTCCTCTTCCCGTTTTCTCCATGGAAGAAAACGCTCCCTTAACTGAAGGTTTATCAGATGCTCCGGAATGAGAACCGTCTTTAACTCTCCCAACCATCTTATTATTAATGAACTTCTGTATCATCTTTGCAGCAATCGGCTGCCTTTCACACTGTCACCAGACTCAGACTGATATGCAAATTATCAACAATTCCTGAAACAGAAATGAGTTATACTGAGATTTTTTTCTGAAAAACACCCGGGTTCATGTTTGACACTGTTTATATATCTGATATACTGGCATTTACCCCCCCCCGTCGTCAATATATTATACAGCATATCCTTCCTTCCCGGTACACTAACACGGAATCGGCTGTATTAGCCATAAAAAATGAAAAAGATCAGTATCTGATACTCCCGGTTAAGTGTTAAAAATGATTTGATGAGTCTTTTAAGCGCCGTAGATTAAAACCGGAAGAATAAGCCGGTGTAAACTCCCATCGACCAGGGATTTCTTACAGCCATCGATTCGAGTCCGACAGTGCTCATGTTATACCTGACAAGAGGTTCAAGATTGAAAGATAGATTGCCCGACAGGTTGTATTCCAGGCCAAGACCCATAGAACCGATTATACTGAAAGGATTGACTCCTTCCGTATGCCCTGCATAGATTTGCTCGCCCGAATAGGAAATGACATTAACCGTATTACCGACAAGCAGACTATATGAAACCCCGCTGAGGAGATTAAGGTCGACGAGCCTGTCGATTACCTTATACCGGATCATTAAGGGAAGTTCAATATAGTCAAAGCTCTGTAAAAGATTGGCCCCCTGAAACGGAAGCTCCTCCTTTACAGGGTCAAAGACATCACTGCCATATATTGTTGTCACCCTCTTTCCGGCCCTGTCGGAAAAGTAGAGGTCGCCGTTAGTACTTACAATATTCCCTGCTGAAGTGCTTATGGTCATATCCCCTGGTCCTTTAGTGGCCATATATGGTGTAAAGCCGGCATATGTTGAAATGTTCTCCACCGTCTGACCCATGGCGGAATAGTAAAGCCCCGTACTAAGCGACAACCTCGATGTTATGCTGAATGCAACCGACAGACCTCCCGAATATGAGAGCATCATGTTTTCTGACTCAATCATGTTCTTCACTTCAGCACTGCCTCCTGTCGATTTTATCACATAGGAAGGGGAGAAACCTGCCCCTATGAGCCATCTGTCTGTTTTCCCGGGATGTACCTCGGTCAGCTCCCCGGCATCGGTGTATGAGTCAAAGACAACTGCCCCGGCATCCTCTCTCGGGAAGAGCATTCCCTGGTACTCATCCTGCATCAGGGTGCTTGTTATCCGGCTCAGCGTGGAATTGAAGTCATCATTGTCGCCAAAGACAATCGCAGGATAAGGTTCAAGGAACTGTTCTCCTTCCATAAGCAGGCCATTACTATCATAGGCAACGGGTTCAGCATAAGCCAGGCTGACACCCTCCTCAGTACCGGATTCAACTGCCACCGAAGAGGTAAAAGTGCCTGAAGGCCGGATATCCTGATTGAGTGTAAGGGTACCCTGAGCCATGTCAAGGGGGACTATCTCCGTAAGAATGACGAAGGATGATGCCATCGCAACCAGGATGGCTATTGATGCAGCAAGATTAAGGTAAATTCTCTTTCGCGAACCTGACAATACCGCCGGTCCAATCGATTCCCATACCTGCGATGGAGGGAGTATTTCAAGGTCCTTCAAACCGTTGCGGAACAGAATGTCAATATGTTCTCTCCTATCTTGCATCGGCAACCCGCCACTTTATTCCCATATAAATCTCCAGCTTCTGCTGAAGAATACCCCTGGCCCTTGAAAGGTTTGACTTGGAGGTGCCTTCCGAGATTTTCAACATCGCCGCAATCTCCTTGTGTGAATACCCTTCAATGGCATAGAGATTGAAAACCATCCTGTATTTCGGCGGCAACTCCCTCACGATATCAAGGAGATCCATTGCTTCAAGTCCTGAATAATCCTCGGTGTCGGGACAGGCCTCAGGCTCATCAATAGTGTCAATGTCATCAACCCTGTAGAGATTGAACCTGCTGCGATACTTTTCGAGCGCGGTATTGACAATTATTCTCCTCATCCAACCTTCAAAAGAACCTTCACCCTTGTATTGCGCCAGGTTCCTGAATATCTTCACGAAACCCTCCTGCAAAACATCTCTTGCCTCCTCCTCATTCCCGGTGTACTGCAGACATGCGGCGTACAATGCCGGGGAATATCTCCTGTAGAGAAGTTCCTGATCGCGCCTGACGCCGGAAAGGCATCCCCTGATTATCTTTTTTATTTCGGCCAACCCCCTTGAAAAGATGGTTTAAACCATAAAAATAATCAAAAGTTGCCAATCGCGACACACGATCACCAAATATTTGATGAAGGGTAAAAGAAAAAGGTTGCGTCGCCGTGATGCAACCCTTCCGTATGTTTGGTGTTACAGGCGCCCTGCTACAGGTGGATAACCTCCCCGTAAGCGGCGGCGGCAGCTTCCATTATTGCCTCCGACATGGTAGGATGAGGATGCACTGACTTGATAATGTCGTGCCCGGTTATCTCAAGCCTTCTGGCTACCACTATCTCTGCGATCATTTCAGTAACATTGGCTCCTATCATGTGAGCCCCCAGCAGCTCGCCGTACCTGGCATCGAATATAAGCTTCACGAATCCCTCCTTCGCGCCTGCCGAACTGGCCTTTCCCGAGGCAGTAAAAGGAAACTTACCGGTTTTCACCTCATAGCCCTCCTGTTTTGCCTTCTCCTCCGTCAGCCCTACTGAGGCTATCTCGGGAACGGTATAGGTACAGGCAGGTATGTTCTTGTAATCAAGGGGTTTGACATCAAGGCCGGCAATCTTTTCAACACAGATGATGCCTTCTGCGGAGGCCACGTGGGCCAGTGCGGGCCCGTGAACTATATCTCCGATGGCATATACACCCGGCAGGCTGGTACGGTAGAAATCATCGACCATAACCTTGCCCTTCTCGAGCCTGACACCTGACTCCTCCAGGCCTATCCCCTCAGTATTGGGTACCACTCCTGCAGCTGAGAGTACTATGTCGTAAAGCCCGGTCTCGGTTCCCTTCGATGTTTTTATCAGGGCCTCAACCTTATCACCCCTTACCACCGCCGACTCAACCGATGCCGAGGTGTGTATCTTCATCTTTGCCTTTTTGAATGAGCGTTCAAGCTGTTTCGATACCTCCTCATCCTCATTGGGCACAATCCGGGGCAGGAACTCCACGAGTGTAACCTCGGTACCCATTGTCTGGTAGAACCATGCGAACTCGCTGCCTATTGCTCCCGACCCGACAACAAGTATGCTTCCGGGCTGTGAAGGCAGCGTCATTGCCTCGCGGTAACCAATAATCTTTACACCATCCTGTTTAAGACCGGGCAACTCCTTCGACCTGGCGCCGGTGGCCACAATAATATGAGGGGCAGTATGTGTGGTCAGGGCTCCGTCATCGCCTGCCACCTCTACCCTGCCGGAGCCTGAAAGCTTCCCTGTTCCCTTCAGATGTTCAATCGAGTTCTTCTTAAAGAGGAACTGAACCCCCTTGCTCATTCCTGCTGCAACATCGCGGCTCCGCTTGACCACGGCACTGAAATCGGGTCTGGCCTCACCACCGTTAATAATGCCATAGTCAGAAGCATTCCTGACATATTCAAGCACCTGGGCGCTCTTTAACAGCGACTTGGTGGGTATGCATCCCCAGTTGAGACATATACCCCCCAACTCGGCCTTTTCAACAACGGCCACCTTCATTCCGAGTTGTGCCGCCCTTATTGCGGCAACATAACCGCCAGGGCCACTGCCTATTACAATTAGATCATAGTTCATGATATTCTGTATTTAATTTTCAATTTCAATTACTTCCTCCCCCGCTACTCTTTACTCCACGAACAGAATAAGCCGCAACCAGCTTGCACAAAATCCATACGACCACAAGGGTGAAAATAATGGTCGCCCCGGTTGGAATACCCAGATACCAGGATATAGTGAATCCGGTAATCGACCCACAGAAACCTGCAATTACCGACCACACAACTATCTTCCTGTAGGACCGGGTAAACAACATCGCAATATTTGGAGGGATGGTAAGGAGGGAAAGCACAAGGATCACTCCCGCCATCCTTATGTTGAGTACTATGGTCAATGCCATGAGGGAGGTAGAAACATACTTGAACAGGTCGGCATGCCTTGTGAACGTCCTGGCATAGGCCTCATCAAACGACAGATAAAGTATGGTACGGTAAAACAGTGTAAAATAGGTCACCAGCACGGCAGCCATTATTCCGAGGGCAATCAGGTCGGCATTTGTCACCATAAGTATGCTCCCGAAGAGGTAACTCATAAGGTTGGGGCTGTAACCCGGGGTAAGGTAGATGAATATTATACCAGTGGCCATTCCCAGGGCCCACAGTATTCCTATCGCGGAATCTTCCCTCATCCTGTGCCCCGTAGCCAGGTATTCTACTCCAAGTGCAGAGAGTACACCAAATATTGCGGCTCCTGCAACCGGACTGATCCCGGCAAAATAACCTATTCCAATACCTCCGAATGATGCATGAGTGATGCCACCGCTAAGAAAAACCATCCTCCTGGTCACAATGTAGGTGCCTGCCAGACCGGCCGTAATACTGGCAAACAGGGCGCCAAGCAGCGCCTTCACCACAAAGCTGTATTCAAAGAAATCCATAGTTCTCTCAGTGTTTTTCAAGGACCACGTGGGGAATATCACCGTGAGCCACGAGTTGTATCGGACACCCGTAGGCCTTCAGCTGGTCGTTGGTAATCTTTCCCGACGGATGATAGATCAGTGTTTTATTTACACAGGCAAACGACTTAACGTGCGACGATATGGTACCCACATCATGTGAAACCATAAGAATGGCCATCTTACTGTTGAACTCGGTAAGCTTCTCGTAGAATCCCATTTCAAACTCAGTGTCAACGAAGTTCACCGGTTCATCGAGCAACAGGAGCTTTGGCGATCCTATCACAGCCCTGCCAAGAAACACTCTCTGCCTCTGTCCTCCCGACAACTCACCGAGAGTCCTGTTTTCCATTCCACCCAGACCCAGCTCATCGATTATCACCGAAGCCAGCTTCCTGTCGTCGGGGGTCATCCTGGCAACTGCTCCCTTGTTTATCATCAACCCCGACAGTACAACATCCTTGACTGTCACCGGGAAACCTATATCACCCTCATCATTCTGTGGAAGATACCCTATCTCCGTACGGTTTACGGCTCCGCCGTGAAAGATGACTCTCCCCGACCTGGGCTTCAGGAGTCCCAGGATAACCTTCAGCAGTGTGGTCTTTCCGCCTCCGTTGGGACCGATAACACCTATGAAATCATTCTCGTAAACCTTAAGATTCACGTTTTCAACCACATCGATCTCACCATATCCGGCTGTGAGTGATTCTATTTCCAGTATGCAATCCATCACAATATCTTTACCGGTTCTCCTGGAAACTGCCGGTCAGTGCGGCAGATATCTCCCTGACGGCAGCGGGCCAGTTTTCGGAGAGGGGATTGATGGTTACAACCTGTGCCCCTGTTTCTGATGCTATGGCTGTCGCATTCTTTGTGTCGAATTCCTGTTGTACGAAGATAACCTTAATGTTAAGTTCCTTTGCACGGGTTATAGTTTCCATCAGGCTGGCAGGTGAAGGCTCCTTGCCCTCAAATTCCACTGGAACCTGCACCAGCCCGTAATCACGGGCCAGATAACCCAGTACCGGATGATAAATCATAAAGTGCCTGCCCGCATAAGGCGCCATCGTATCCATAAGCTCCCTGTCGAGCGCCGTAATCTCCGAAACCAGCTTCCTGTAATTTTCCTCATACCTGTCTGCAGCTTCCGGTTTCATTGCAACAAACAGATCCCTCGTATCTGATGCCATCCTGTAGGCTGCTTTAGGAGATATCCAGAAGTGAGGATCAACTCCCTCATAATGCCAGTGGTCGTCGTGTTGCCATGCATTGGCAAAAATCAGATCCTGGTTGTTTGCGAATGTAATGATCTTCATTTCCGGGTTCACCTGGTAAAACCTGTACAACCACGACAGTTCGAAGTCGAGATGTCCGTTTCCGATATAGGCAACCGACCTCCTGAGACCCTGCAGCTGCTCCATTGTCGGTTCATAATGGTGGGGGTCAGCCGAAGGAGGAACCATAATGTTTATTTCGTATTCCTCTCCGGTTATTGCTGCCGCAAAGTACTTCAGCGGCCCTATGCTGACGGATATGACCTCCTTATCATCGTGACTCCTGCCTGTTCCGCATGAATGCAGAAGCAGAGCGGCAATAAGAATGAATAAATATCTGCCTTTCATTGATATTCTGTTTTGTTGCCTGCAAATTTAACATATAACATACATATAACAGAAGAACCGCAATAAGTGTTGTAAATAAAAAGCGGATAAGTTAAATTTGGCAGGCTAAACCGGTCACACTGATGAAGCAGAAAGCTGAAGCCCTGCACACCATTCTCCAGAATTATCACGACTGTGTGATCTTCCTGCACAACACAAGGGAACCCTCTGTTGCGGATAAAATAATCAGTGAAGGATTCATCTTTGAAAATCAGCTTTCTCACACAACCGACAGGATTAATCCATCTGAACTGGTTGAGATAGCCTATTTCATGTTCCAGAGAAAGGAATATGGACCCTACACCATAGTCATTGCCATACCAAGGCGCACCTACTCATTGTACACAAGATATTCCAACCAGTTCGACATCCCCATTGAGGAGCTTATGTCGAAGGTTCGCCCCTGGATGGGTGAAAATGATGAGATGACCTACACCCTGGCGCCAGAGCATATAGCAGGTCATTTCAATAACAACACCCTCGAGTTCAGGGTAAACAGGTTTTTCAATCCGGATTATATCTCCTACCGTGACAGGGATGAGTTCTGAATCATCGGCCATCGTGACCGGAACCTGCAAACATCATACCCCGGCTAATGTTAAAAAAACTAAAATTCATGATGATATTCGCCGGGCGGCTGCCATACAACTCTATTATTGATTAATTTTCTGCCATATTACTAAAATGTTGACCTATGAAAATTACCGTCAAGTTAATCATTACAGCATTTGCTGTATTAATCATGAGCCATCTTCCGGTTGCCGGCCAGTATCGCGACCACGCGACCCTCAGCCGTGACATGAGCAGCCTTGCCAAGGCTAATCCTGCCCTGTGCGAGTTCAAGTTACTGGTAAAGACTGAGGGTGGTAAGGATATCTACGTCCTCACCATCGGTACCGGCGAGAAGAACAGTAAACCCGGCATTGCAGTGCTGGGTGGAATCGAGGGTAGTCACCTGCTTGGGAGGGAAATAGCGGCCGGATTTGCCGAGAACATCCTTAAGAATGCCAACTCTCCAGAAGTGAAGGACCTTCTCTCAAAGGTTACATTCTACGTAATGCCCGACCTCAGTCCCGATGCCTCAGAACAATATTTTGCATCGACCAAGTTCGAGCGGAACTGGAATAACAGGAACGTGGACCTGGACCGTGACTTCAAAACAGGCGAGGATCCCTTCGAAGACCTTAACAAGGACGGTTTCATTACTCTTATCAGGGTTCATGACCCCGACGGAACACACGCAGAAAGTGCCGATGATCAGAGGATAATGACGGCTGTTGACTTTTCGCGCGGCGAAAAGGGCAAGTACTTCATCTATTCCGAGGGTATTGACAATGACGATGACGGTACCTTTAACGAAGACGGGCCCGGGGGAGTCAACTTCAACAATAACTGGACCTATAACTACCAGGAATTCGGAAGATATGCAGGACGCCATGCGGCATCTGAGCCTGAAACAAAGGCTGTTGCCGATTTCCTGTATGACCATTGGAACATCTTTGCCTCCATCGCCTTCGGGCCACAGGATAATCTGGTTCAGACAGGCAGGGTTTCGGCAGGTCCCTCAACAGGCGGTGCTGCAGGAGGACAGGCACCTATGCAGGCAGCAGCCTTCGGTGGAAGGGGTGGTGCCGCTGCCGCAACAACAACCGCGACTGCAACCACCGATCGTAATACTATTGCCATATCAAGGGCTGACGAAATTACAAACCGTCTGGTCTCAGAAAAATACGTGGCCAAAACGGGATTGAGAGGGACACCCCCGGCAGCATCAGCCAGGGGGAACTTCATGGAATGGGCTTATTTCCATTACGGGCGGTTCAGCTACAGCACCCCCGGATGGTGGCCGGCCATTGAAAGAGGAAGGAACAACGAGGCTGCTTTCCTGAAGTATGCTGAGGAGAACAAACTTGGTGATGTCTTCGTACCCTGGACCGAAGTTAAACACCCCGGGTTCCCGGATAAAAAAGTTGAGGTAGGCGGTATAAAGCCATTCGTGATGATCAATCCTCCTGCCGACAAAGTTACTGCAATAGTGACCACCAACTACGAATTCATAAGGGATCTGGCAGCATTGCATCCTCAGATTGAGGTAAAGGATCTGAAGGTTGAAAACACCGGTGGCGACATTTACAGGGTGACACTCAGGATACATAACAGGGGCCTGTTCCCGACAATAGCCGAGATGGGCGCACGCAACAGGTTCGTCAGGTTGCCGAGAGTGGCTCTCACCATCGATCCCAAACAAACAATAATAACCGGGACCAGGGTTCAGCAGATGGCAAGGATTGAAGGCTACGGCACGGTTGAATACAGCTGGCTGATACGCGGCAAGGGAGCCGTTACCATCAAGGCAGGTGATATAAACTGCGGATCATTTACGGTAAAGGCAGATCTCAAATAGACCCTTTTCAACCAACCAGAACAGGAAAGCAATTAAAAAAACCAATGAGATGAAAAAATATTACAGAATAGTACTGATGACGGCCATGGCGGTTATGATTACGGCAACATCAACCGCACAGTCGCCCGACCTCTTCTTCAGGGCTGCAGGTACACCCGTGAATCCCAAGGTAACGATGAGCTGGAACAGGTATTATACCAACGCCGGCATCGCTGATTTCTGCAACAGACTGGCCAAGGCATATCCAAACCTGGTGACAATTTCGTCAGCCGGAAAATCGGTTCAGGGAAGAGATATGACCTACCTCACGGTAACAGAAAAGAATGGCGTTCCCGACACACATAAGCCAGGATACTATGTAGGTGCCAATGTGCACTCAATCGAGATACAGGGTACCGAGATGGCAATGTACCTTGCTTGGTACCTCTGTGAAATGCATGCCAGCAGTACCTTCATCAGGGAGTTGCTGCGCGACAAGGTTTTCTACATATTCCCGACAATCAACCCCGACGGTCGGGAACACTTCATGACACTCGCTGCCACCCCACGGTCAGGTCTTGCGCCCCGTGATGATGACCGCGACGGACTGTTCGACGAGGATGGCTTCGATGACCTGAATGGCGACGGTGAAAGATCCCAGATGAGAAAAAGAAATCCCAACGGCGAATACAAAGCTGACCCCGATGACCCAAGGAAAATGGTCAGGGTAGCCCCCGGGGAAAAGGGCGAATGGGATCTCCTGGGCTCGGAAGGACAGATTGACAATGACAACGACGGCAGAACTGATGAAGACGGCGCAGGCAGTTACGATGCAAACCGCGACTGGGGATACAACTGGAGACCCAACTTCATACAGTCGGGAGCCGACAAGTATCCATTCACCTTCCCCGAGAGCCAGGCAGTAAGGGAATTCGGTTACAAACACCCTAATATCACCGGCACCCAGTCATACCATAACTCGGGAGGTATGATCCTCAGGGGTCCATCAGTTGAAGGCGGCGGTTCTGAGGTCTACTCCCGCGAGGATGACGCTGTAGTAGATGCCATCGGCAAGGTGGGCGAAAGATTAATAGTCGGTTACCGGTTGGTGACGATATGGAGTGATATGTACACGGTATGGGGAGGAGAACTAGACTGGTGGTATGCATCACAGGGAGCCTTTGTATATTCAAATGAACTCTGGAACGGCAACCTGATTTGGAATAATCAGGCCGCTGCCACTCAGGCAGCAACGCAGACAGGCCAGACACAAGGACGCGGCGGCCAGGGTCAATCCCAGGCCGGGGAGCAGTTCAGCTGGGACCAGTATGATTTCGACAGACTCCTGCTGGCAGGTGATGCTTTCCTGAGCTGGAGAGAGGTTGACCATCCCGAGCACGGCAAGGTGGAAGTCGGGGGATTCACTAAATCAATAGGCAGGCTGCACCCGGGATTCATTCTTGAGACCGATGCCCACAGGAATACCTGCTTCCTCCTCTATCATGCCTACCAGACACCAAAGCTTGAAATAACCGAGGTCACCGTGAATAATATCGGGGGAGGTCTCAAGGAGGTCATTGCAGTCATTGAAAACAAGCGAATGATGCCAACACACTCTGCTCAGAACATTCGCTACAGGATTGACCCTCCTGATTACATATACCTCGACGGTGGTGATGTCGTTGCAGGTCTGATAGTAGGAGGCAGTCGTACACAGGAAACCTACACCGAACAGAAGAAGAATCCCCAGAGGATGGAGATACCTAACATCAGGGGCAACTCTTCTGTGAAGATTAAGTGGATAGTCAGCAGCGGCAACAACTTCACCGTAAGAGTTGAAAGTGTAAAGGGTGGTCGTGCTACCACAACAGCCAAATAATATTTAACCGGACAAACATAACAAGGCCGGCCTGTTTCCAGTCCGGCCTTGTATTTTATTATCTCACCCCGGGTTCACTTTGCTACCCTGGAATCAGTATGTCTGAATAGAGATGCGAAATATACCTGAAGCCTTGTTGGTACTTACCCTGAATTTCCAGACACCTATCTTCTCCTTCGACTCCTCATTCAGTTCAAATGATTTCTTCCAGTTGAGATTGCCATGCTCATCAATCTTCACATCTGAGAAGTCCTTATTGCCGGGCATGAGTATCGCAATCCGGATTTCGCCCGACCTGCACATGCCTGAAACACTCATCGAAAGACTTCTCATGTCCTTCTCAACTTCAAAGTGATACTCCTTTGAAGAACTGTTATCCCTGACATTCCTGAAGAACTCCCAGGAAGTCCGTGGCATCGATCTGCCCTGGAACGGTGCCGGTGCCTGGGAATTTGAATCAAACCCCCCAGATTCTCCTGTGCGCGACCTGTGTACCGACTGATCGTTCGACTGCTTCTTCTGCTCATCACTGCTCTTAGTCTGTACCTCGGTCTGTTTCTTCTCTTTTGATGCCGATGTAGCAGTCTTCTGGGCAAGCAGTCCTCCCGGCAAACCGAAAGCAATCAAAATAAGTAAAAAACCTGTTCTTATTTTTCGTCTCATTACAAGCTCATTAGTTCCGTTTATCATCATAGCATAAAATCCAACCCTGACGGCTTCTGCCTGCCCTCATGCCGGAATTTCACCTCTATCGTTATAGTACTGCAAAAATATTGCTTGACAGGCTATCCCTTTGTTAACAGTGAGTTAATGTCAGGTTAATGATAAGGGTAACTATGCCTGCGTTGAAATAAATGACCGGTTTTTATGTCTAATAATTAAACCGGAACTTTTGTGGTGATATTTTTAGTATATTTATTAGTTGTGTTCCCCGCAACTGACCACAGGCAATAATGAAGAAAAACGTCATACTGATCCCCGGAATTGTATCAATATTGGTACTTGTCACTGTACAGGCGTACATAATAGGACAGATATGGGGACAGAAAGATGAACTGTTCCAGATCAAGTACAGACAGATGGCAATTGAAGCACTGGAGTACTACGAGGAGGAACTTCGTATCAACGGATTTGATACCGCGCTCTATATGGTCGACTATTACTCCTCGGTCGTATTGCAGAGCAATGAATTTGCCTCCGCCTCCATCGATGAAATTGACTACCTCAATAACCTGATCATACAGGAAGTAAGAAACATACTCAATGAACATCAATATCTGTCGGAATTGCTTTCAGGCTATTTTGTCAATCACGGTTTTGACGGCGACCTTACAACCCACATAGCGATCAATAAATTCGAGCTGATAAAGGAAGAGAACAGTCACACGGTATACATCAACAGGGAGGATCTCACCGGCCGCGCCTATAAATCGAAGATACTGGTGACGCAGTTCATAAATGAAGATAACCATCACCGGATTTCTTTCAATTTTTACATCGATGTTGCCGATAAGCAGGCCATTATTCTCGGTGAAATGCTCATCTCTATGTTTATGAGCATACTAAGCATTGTGGTAGTGGTGGTGATCTTTATCGTGGCGTACCACAACCTGACGGAAGAGCGCAGGCTTTCAGACCTGAAGACCGACTTCATCAATAATATGACCCATGAGCTTAAGACCCCTCTCTCTACAATAACCGTTGCCAGCAAGACCCTTGAGTTCGAAAAAGTAATAAACGACAGGGATAAGATCATTGAAACGGCACGTATGATAGGAAAGCAGAGCGTAAGTCTGAACCAGCTTATCAATCTTATTCTCGAAATCAGCATCTGGGAGAGGACCGAGTTTGAACCCGAGATGAAGCAAATGGCAGTAGGCACTGTGCTTACTGATATTGTTGACAGCTTCAGGGCAGGCTATCGCGAGGTGGCAACCATCAACTCAAGAATAAGTCTTGAGGGACTGACAATCAAGGCTGACGTGACCTATTTCACCACCATGATTAATAATCTCCTGCTGAATGCCGTAAGATACTCACCCGAAAATCCTATGATAGATATAAAAGCCTATTCGAATGGCAGGGAGGTAATAATCAATATCACTGATAACGGGATAGGTATTGACAAGAGTCACCAGAAACTTATTTTCGAGAAATTCTACAGGGTGTCACACGGAGACATCCACAAAACGAAGGGACTGGGGCTGGGATTGTACTATGTAAGCAGGATAGCCGCCTCCCATGGAGGCCGTGTTGAACTGGATAGCCAGCCCGGCAAGGGAAGCACTTTCACTGTAATATTACCCCTTAACAGTAATTAATAAATCTTCGATATGAAAGTATTATTAGCTGAGGATGATCGCGATTTCGGGAATATTCTTTCACAGTACATCTCAATGAGCGGATTTGAGGTGACACTTGCCACCGACGGTCAGAAGGCCTGGGATAAATTCAATACCGATAAGCCCGATATATGTGTCCTCGACGTGATGATGCCCGAAATGGACGGATTCACCCTTGCAGAGAAAATTAAATCTGTATCTCCCTCCATGCCCTTCATCTTCCTGACTGCCAAGAGTATGAAGGATGACATTATCAAGGGACTGAAGCTTGGTGCTGACGATTATATCACAAAGCCTTTCGACCCTGAAGCACTCATACTCAGGATCAACAACATTCTCAGAAGAGTGTACTCTTCAGTCAATGACGATTACTCGGTATCATCAACAACCCTTAAGTTCAACACACTCGAACTGATCTGTGCCGGAACCAAGGAGAAACTGACCCTTAAAGAGGCACAATTGCTCAGATTCCTCATCATCAACAAGAACAAGATGATGACCCGAGAGGATATCCTTACGGAAATATGGGGGGAAGATGATTATTTCCTGGGAAGGAGCATGGATGTATTTATCAGCAGGCTCAGAAAATACCTCGCCCCCGACAGCGGCGTGGATATCCGTACCGTCAGGGGCGCAGGCTTTATCCTTGAAGAGACCCGTGGGCAGGATTAATTCATCTAACCGGCGACCGGGTATTCTCCACCCGGATTTGCTACTGTTCTATTAATACCCGTAACCCAGTTCATAATCCTTTTCCGTTGCGGGAATTCCCTCCTTCATCCAGAGGGGCATAGGTTTCCCCTTCAGGTAATGATCAAAGAATTGACCCATCCTTATCTGGAAATCTTTCTTGTTCTGTGGTTTCTGTGGCCAGTGAGGTTCGCCGTTGTAGTTGAGCATCCAGGCAGGTTTTCCAAGCCTCCGCAGGGCTATGAAATATTCTATGCCCTGGTACCATGGCACAGCGCCATCCTGATCGTTGGCCATTATGAGAATGGGTGTGGTTACCTTGTCCATGGTAAAAAGCGGTGAGTTCTCAAGGTACCTCAGGGGGCTCTCCCAGATTGATGCACCTATACGACTCTGCTGATGCTCATACTGGAAGGACCTGTTAAGGCCACTCTCCCATCTTATTCCCCCGTAGGCGCTGAACATGTTGACCACGGCCGCACCTGACTCAATGGCTGCAAAAAGCGACGTGCGGGTTGCCAGGTATGCAACCTGGTAACCACCCCAGCTGTGACCCTGTGCTCCAATCCGGTCCTTATCAACAAAGCCTTCGGCCAGTAGCATGGTAATGCCTGGCATTACACAGTTATATGCGCTCTCCCCTGGATACCCGTCCTCGTAATGTACATCGGGGTTGAAGACCAGGTACCCGTTACTGGTATAGTAATGATAGTCAACCGTCGAACGGTGATGTTCGGGATTCCGGTAGCTGTGAAGCCCCTGGGAACTGGTCTCATAAAAGTTTACTATCATGGGGTATTTCAGTGAAGGATTGAAGTTCTCAGGCTTGAAAAGAAGTCCCTCAACCGGCCTTCCGTCGAGCGAAATCCATGCAACAACCTCGGCAGTGCCCCAGTTAAAGTCCGTCTGCTGTGGATTTACATCACTTATGCGAACCGGCTTCCTGAAATCGGTGTCGGTAAGGTACAGGTCGGCAAACTCACGGAATGTCTCTCTCGTAAACACTACGGTGCCGGCTCCTGAAGCCTTGACGGGAGTACCCAGGCTGAAGTCTCCTGAAAGCAATCCTGCAGGGGCTCCCGGCTTTGATAAATTAAGGGTATAATAGCCTTCACCCCTTGTTATGTCATTGTGCCCGGAAAGATACAGCTTCTCTGACGGGTCAAGCTTATCCTGCTCCCTGTCAAACCTTATCAACCTGTACTCAGTTTTAGTCTCCCTGCCATTGGATGTAATTCTCACCGGTGACTTTGCCCCGTCAGGATCAACCTTCCATATGTCATACCTGTCGTATATAAGAACCGATTCATCGCCCCTGACCCAGCCTGCCGTTGAGTATGAACCCGGGGGGTTGGGCACATCATTCGTCTCGCTGGCGGCCATGATGATCCGCGGATCGGTAATCCTTTGCTCCCTCATGTCAGAAAGCCTTATGGTGTACCACGAACTGTCGGAAGCAGTGAACCAGATGAGATATTTGCCCTCAGGTGATGGCTGCAACCTTCCCCTGAATCCCTTCTTCAGCAACCTTCCCGAGCCGTCGTTCAGATCAACCAGGTAAACATCACTTCTGCCCGGAGTGGCGTCCCACATCGATTCTACCTGATAGGGAATATTTGAAACTGCAAGCGCAATATCGCTGTCACCACTACTGATAAGAGTCACGTCAGGTACATCGGGTTTCGTTATCTGAACCACGGTACCCGGCCCCACATTGTAAACCGCCTGGTAAGAACGCCGGGCATCGCGGTTCCTGTTTATAACCTGCTGGGTATGCAGTACACCCTCGTTCCAGTGCCATATGTCTACAACCGGGATATCCTCTTCCAGCCTCGTGGTATCCCTCTGCCTGTTGGCAGGGGCTGTGGAAAAGAATATCCTGTTTTCCGAATCGGAAAAACTTATCCTGCCATTATCACTAATTATCCATCCTTCGTGAGTCTTCAGATCATCTCGGGTAACTACCTCCCTGACGGCTCCCGTTGTTGATCCATACCACAGTGAGAAATTATTCGAGAGCTTGTCCGACTCGTCACCGTTGAACAGGAAAGCTAATGATGAGGCCTGCTTGTTGAAACTTATCTGTCGGAAAGTTCCCTTCCCGGTTTTTATGGCCCTGTGTTCCCCCTTTATAAAGTCATAGAGGTACAATCCGGGTTCAAAACTGTCGTCATTGCCTGTCGATACGAACCAGGCAAGAGGAGTTTCGGCAGCAAATTCGTACTGTGTGACAAATGGCAGTGTTACCACGGTTCCGTTCAAAAGGTTCCTTAAGTAAAGGGTATATCCGTTTGTCGCCGATTCCCTTTTGGCCGGAGTCTCATCCCTGTTGCCTTCCCGACCCCCGGCGGCCCGTGGCGGCTCCACCTGGTATGCCAGCCAGCCGTCCCATTTTGAAGGTACCCTGAATGACCGGATTGATGGTATCTTTTCAAGTTTGCCACCCGGGGACCACAATGCCAGGGTATCTCCGGGCATATCCTCCCTCCTTGCCCTCTTCTCCCTGAGTTCCCGCAACACATCATAGCGGGGCTTTATTGTGAAAATCATGAACCTTGAATCGCTGGTAAACCTTATTCCCGTTGCGCTCTCCCATGAAGCCTTTTCCACACCCTTCCTGTCATAAACCTTAATAATGGGATCTCCCTTCCAGGGTTCACTCTTGTAAGCAATGTAGTTGCCATCGGGAGAAATGACTGTTTCGGTTATCCGCCTCCACGACTCGATATCATCCCATCCGAGTGATTTTTTTGCGACGCTCTGAGCCTGAATTGCAAGCACAATTGTCAGCAACCATAGTGTAGCTACATTTCTTTTCATGTCGGATATTTTTTTGTTTATGTGTCAGAGGCCTGCAAGATAATAAAAATCGTGGCAGAGAAATACATTGCTTTTGCTCCGGGTGAGTCTGTATGCCCTGCCCGGGGCCCGACAATAAGGAAGCCCGCGGTATTTTCCACGGGCTTCCTGATATAGTATTACTGCTCTCGTTTATTTTCCGAGAACCTCATTAACCTTGTTGTAAAGATCATCACCCCTCAGGTTCCGGGCAATTATTATCCCATTCTCATCGAGGAGGAAGTTGGCCGGAATAGCATTCACAGCATACATTTTTGCGGCAGCGCTGTTCCAGTACTGGAGGTCGGAAACATGAGTCCATGTAAGCTGATCGTCAGCAATTGCCTTAAGCCAGTCTTCCTTTGTCCTGTCGAGGGAGACCCCGAACACGTCGAATCCCTTCTTGTTGAACTCCTTCCATACCTTAACCACATGGGGATTCTCCACACGGCAGGGTCCGCACCATGCTGCCCAGAAATCAACCAGAAGCAGCTTAACGCCGACTTTTGAATAAAGTGAAACGGGATTGCCGTCGGGGTCGTTAAGAGTAAAATCCGGGGCTTTCTGTCCCACTGCTACTGTCTTCATTATAGCAACTCTTTCGGCAAGCTCGGTTGCGGTCTTCGAGGCACGTACCTCAGGAGTGTAGGAGTTGAGGTATTCCTCTATCTCTGAAGGCTCCATACCGTATGCAACTCCCCTGAGCAGAAACGGTGCATGGAACGAACCCGTACTATTCTTCATGAAATTGAGGTTCAGTTCGCTCATCTGCTGATTGTTCTCAGTGATCTGAGCCCTTATCTGGGTTGCTTTTTCAGTATCGCCTGCGGCTACAGCCTCACGGTAGGCACCGCTAAGCTCGGTAATTTTGTCCTGAAAAGGTTTCATACTGGCTGCAAGTGCATTAACCTCATCCTGTGTTTTTGAACCGGTTACTATCCCGCGGTTAAGTGTATCAGCGTGTGCCGTAACGGTTATTTTTTCATTCTCGAGATAAAATGAAAGCAAGCCTCTCTTGCCCCTGGCAATAAGCTGAACCTGCTCGGGATAGTCAACTGCACCTCCCTTGATTACGAATTTTCCATTCTTGATAATTGCCGAGTCGAGAATCACCGTTTCCGATCCCACCCTCTTCTGAAGCAATACTGTCAGGCTGTCACCACCGGTAATATTTCCGGTCACTACATAGCGTGGCTCTGAGGTACAGGCAGCCGCTATGACCACTGCCATTACCAGGTAAATTGACTTTCTCATTCTGATCTGTTTTTTGAAATTTGATTTAAATTCAGAGGCGCAAAGTTATTAAAATATCCTAATAACTAGGCTTTTCGGAAATATTTATTCAATAATTCCCATGCAGCAGTATAGGAGGTTATCAGCCCTTCATGAAGCTGCCTCTCAAGCTCGGGAAGCTGACCTTCTATGTCAGGATTCTTATAGAATGAGTTCCTCAGACATTCCATTATCGTCTCATGCATTCTCACCACAGCCTGTTTCTTCCTCCATTCATGGAAGTAACCGGTACCCTTAGTGTAGGCAACATACTCGGTTATCACCTCCCATACATCCTCTATACCGCGTTTTTCAACTGCGGATGTTGTAAGGACCCTGGGAGTCCACCCCGATTGAGGTGTCGGATAAAGATGGAGCGCATTCTGATACTCCACCCTGGCCATCTCAGCCCTCATCCTGTTGGTGCCGTCTGCCTTGGTAATTGCTATGGCATCAGCCATCTCCATGATACCTCTCTTAATACCCTGCAATTCATCGCCGGCACCGGCCAGCATCAGCAGCAGGAAGAAATCGACCATCGAACTGGCAACAGTTTCTGACTGACCCACCCCTACAGTCTCAACAAAGATGGTGTCAAAGCCGGCCGCCTCACAGAGAATAATGGTCTCCCTTGTTTTTCTTGCTACCCCTCCCAGGGTGCCGGCAGCAGGTGAGGGCCTTATGAATGCATTGGGGTCGGTGCTCAAAGTTTCCATGCGGGTTTTGTCACCCAATATGCTGCCTCCTGTCTGTTCGCTTGATGGATCGATGGCAAGTACCGCAAGTTTGTGACCTAATGAGGTTACATGTTTGCCGAATGCCTCAATGAAAGTACTCTTCCCTGCTCCCGGAACACCTGTGATGCCAATCCTTACCGAATCGGCACGATGTAACAGACACTTTTCAATTATTGCCTGCGATATATTATAATGCTCCGGCAGAGAACTCTCAAGGAGGGTGATGGCCTGACTCAGGATGGTGCGGTTTCCCGAAATAATGCCCTCAACATATTCGTTGACACTATAGACCCGCCGCCTTTTCCTCAACCGGCCGATGACATCAGGATTTACGCTTGGTGGCTGTTCAATCCCTTTCTGAACATTCAGGGCGCTCCTGTATTCTTTACCCGAATCCATAGATTGTACCTTCAGAGGGCCAAAAATAAGAAAAGGGCATCATTCTGCCAAATGATACCCTTTCCCCTGACCGGTTTAATTCAATCCTGCTTCACAACTTCTCCTTTGACTGTCAGAATCAGTTCCGACTTGTTGGGATCGTTTGTGTATACATATATATTCTTATGCTGAAGTCCCGGATTTGCACCTGAACTGAACACAGCCTTTATTGAAGAGATTTCTCCCGGGGGTATCACCGTCTTGCCCTGCTGTATTGCAGTACAACCGCATGTCGATCGTATAAACCTTATAATCAGATCACTCTTGCCCGTGTTTGCATATTTGAACTCAACCTCCTTAGTCGTATTTATTGGCATCTTGCCAATATCAAAAACATCATTTTCCAGTTTCAGAGCCGGAGCGTTGGCCAGCTGTTCCTTTGAAAGGGCTGAGAAATCCTCAACAAGCGATGCTGTAACATAGAGAAATGCCGTATTGTCAACAACGCCATCGAGTTTTATCCTGACAAGGTCATTGACAGCACCCCACCCAGGGTTAAGGGTTCCATCATAAGTACCTTCAATTATGCCCTTCTGTCCCGGCTTCAGGATCTCGGGGTTTGCCTTCAGGGACAAATGCCTGGGCAGACCTTCAAAACCAACGGTTATGGGTTTGTCGGATGTATTTATTATCGGCATCACCTTGATCTTCTTTTCGGTCTTCTTGATGGTAGTGAAAGCCAGGTGCTGACTCTCAAACCTGAGGCCGCCCAGTGGCCAGCGATAAAGCTCCTCTACTGTCAGTTCCCTGGGGGTGATATTGCCCTCAAGTATCAGCACTACCGGTGAAGGCCTTGAGTTAGAATGTATCGTAAGTGTTTTCCTGAAGGGTCCGGGCATGTTCATAGGATCAAGAATGGCCCGTATATACCCGGTACCGCCCGGACGAACAGGTTCTTTTGTCCATTCAGGGGTTGTACAACCGCATGAGGGTACTGCCCTCGTAATGACCAGCGCCGAGTCACCGGCATTCGTGAAAATAAAGTCAAATGTTTTCCTGCCACCGTCCTCTTTAACGGTTCCGTAATCATGACGCGTCTCCTGAAGCTGCAGCTTGGGCTGAGCCACAACATTAAAGGTCACGAAAACAGACAGGAGAGTCAAAAGAAGTTTATTGATCATAACTTTGAGCTTTAATAAATTGAACATTATTTTTTTTTATGACAATGGTCGTCATTAACAACGACAGTTATCAAATTCCGAACCAAAATATTCTGCAGGTTACTACACCGGCGTAAAAGTAATAAAGTTTATTTTTTTATATCGAGTTTCGAACATATTATCTTAGTTTTGTCGTTTGTGTAGATATTGCTCCTTGCAAGGAATTTGCCTATGCGCATGAGAAGAACCCTGATATATTTCATGACTACAATCATCCTCACGATGGTTGCATCTACCTATTCAGGGGCCCAGTTTTATAATGGCATGCAGATGGCTTTCGGCAAGAACCGCGTGCAGCATTACGACTTCTTCTGGACATATTACAGGTTTGACAACTTTGACTGCTACTTCAACGAGGATGGCCGTAACCTGGCACAATATACTGCCGACTTTGCATCCGGCAGGCTCGAGGAACTCGAGGACTTTTTCGATTACCAGCTCGAAAAGAGGATGATTTTCCTCATTTATAACAAGCAAGCCGACTACAGACAGAATAACATAGGGCTCGTACAGGGAGAGGAGGACTACAATACGGGCGGGTACAGCCGCATCATCAAGAATAAGGTGATGCTCTTCCACGAGGGCAACCAGGAAGCATTCAACAACCAGATATCTTCATCTATTGCCGAGGTCCTCATTAATGAAATGCTTAACAACGCAGACGTCAGGGACCGTACCAGCAGCTCAGGCCAGATATGGTTCCCCGACTGGTACATCAAGGGACTGGTTGCATATGTTGCCGGAACCTGGAACTTCGATACCGAGAACCGCGTTCGTGAAGGATTCAAGGACGGCAGGTACCGGAACCTGAACCATCTCGAATATGACGATGCACTCTACGCAGGCCATTCATTCTGGAAATTCATTGCCGATACCTACGGCGAACAGATAATCCCCAACATCATCTATATCACCAAAATATACAGGAACATTAACGATGGCTTCATGTTCGTCCTCGGTCAGAAGCTTAAGGATCTCTCTGACGAGTGGCACAAGTATCTTGATGACTATTTCCGTGAGGAAAAGCATGAACAACCCGGCGCGTCGGAACTGATCAGGAAAGGCCGGAGGGAACAGATCATTCAATCAGTCAGGATGAGCCCCAACAAAAGATACCTGGCTTATGTAACAAATGACTGGGGCAGAAGAAGGATATGGCTATATGATGAAGAAACAGGAAAACAGAAAAAGATATTCGCCATCGAACCAAAACTGGAACAGCTTATCGACAAGTCCTACCCTGTCATCGGCTGGCACCCCAACGGAAGAATCCTCACATTTATAAACGAAGAGAAGGGAGCACTTAAGATTTATTTCTACCGCACTGACGAGAATAGTCTGCAAAGCCTTAACCTTCTCTACCTCGAAAAAGTGCTCTCATTCTCATATTCTCCAGACGGAAGTAAACTGGTAATGTCGGCAGTCAAAAACGGGATGACAGACATCTTCATTCATACCATAGCTTCGGCCACAAGTGAGCAGATCACATCTGACCCGGCCGATGACCTTCATCCGACATTTATGAGAGGAAGCAACCACCAGGTAATGTTCTCGTCAAACAGGATCAGCGACACAATCAGAGGGCCTCAGGACCCCCTCGATAAAACTGGCAGGGTCTTCAATCTCTATACCTACGACATAGTAAAGAAAGATATTACCCTCAGGCAGATATCTGATGAAAGATTCAATGACAGACTTTCAGCGAGGGAAACTGCTGCGGGAAGACTCACATTCCTCGGCAATGATAATGGAATCTTCAACAGGTACGCCGGCACTTTCGACAGTACAATAAGTTACATCGACACGGTAACGCATTACAGGTATTATCTCCGCTCCTCGCCGGCCACAAACTATCAGTATTCAATACTCGATTATGACACCGATCCGTTAACCGGCAGCACGGCTGAGGTAGGCATTCATGGCAACCGATACCGGCTGGCAGGGACAACAGCTTCCCTCGGCCCGATTGACCCTGATGAAATTTCAATCAGCCGCTACAGGGAGGACAGGAACTCATTCCTCCACAAGGCCGATTCAATAGAACAGCTGAGGCAATGGCTCCTTGAGGAGGACAGGAAAAGACGCGACACCCTTACTAAACCTCTTTACGAGTACTACCTTACAGACGAGCCCATCAATATAAACCACTACATCTTCGAGAAGGAAAAACTGAATTATTACGAAGAACTCTGGAGGAAGGACTATATGGATATAGATCTCGATACGGGCCGGATGATCTTCCCCGAGGTAAGAGTCTACCTTACCGCCTTCTATAATAATTATATCGCCAACCAGGTCGATTTCAGTTTCCTGAACAATTCTTACCAGGCCTATAACGGGGGGGCCCCATACTTCAATCCGGGACTGAACCTGCTGACAAAGATAGGTGCCGTCGACCTGTTTGAAAATTACAAGATCACCGGGGGATTCAGATTCTCCGGCAATTTTGACAGCAATGAGTACCTGATAAGCCTTGAGAACCTCAAGGGAAATTACGACAAGCAATATGTTTTCCACAGGCAGGCATTCAGTTCATACGACGACACAAGCCTGTACAAGATACACAGCCATAATAACTATCTCTCCCTGGCAAGACCACTGAGTGAAGCCTTCGCACTGAAAGGAACACTGATATACCGGTACGACAGATACGTCACCCTTTCAACCGATCTGACAACCCTCAGTGCTCCTCATGTTACACGCCACTGGGGTGGACTGAAGGCTGAAGCTGTATACGACAATACCAGAAAGAGGGCCGTAAATATATACTATGGAACCCGGTTCAAGATTTTTGGCGAGTACTACCGGGAATTAACCACCAAGAAATCGGATATGTTCGTTGTGGGTGCAGACTTCAGGCATTACCTGAAGATACACCGCGAACTGATCTGGGCCAACAGGTTTGCAGCCAGCTCATCATTCGGACCCACAAAACTCATCTATTACCTTGGAGGCGTCGACAACTGGATGGGATTCCTGTTCAATTCAAGTCCCATGTTCGACAATTCAGTACCGGTCGATCCCACCCAATATTACGGATTCCAGGCTCTTGCAACAAACATGAGGGGCTTCTCGCAGAATGTCCGTAACGGCAATAACTTCGCCCTCATCAACAGTGAAATACGCTGGCCCTTCATAAGATACTTCGCCGGGCACCCCCTGAAATCCTCATTCCTTAACAGTCTTCAGGTAGTCGGTTTCGGTGATATAGGAACTGCCTGGTCGGGGCTTCACCCCTGGTCGGGAGAAAATGCATATGATAAGGAGACCATCGTCAGCGGCCCCATTACGGTAGTGATTGACAGTAACCGCGACCCCATCGTGGGAGGCTTCGGAGCCGGTCTGCGGGCACAGGTTTTCGGCTACTTCGTGAGAGCCGACCTGGCATGGGGGATTGAAAACAGGTACCTGCTGCCAAAAATATTCTACCTTAGCTTCAGTCTCGATTTTTAGCAAAATGGCCACAGACACCACACCCCTCAGGGAGATCATCCTGCAGAGGGCGAAACAGAACCTGCCGGAAGTAATTGCCCTCAGAAGACACTTCCATGCAAACCCTGAACTCTCTTTCCGGGAACACCAAACATCAGAATTTATCAGCAACTACCTGGCCAGGCTCAACATCCCCCATAAAACCGGAATAGCCGGAACAGGAATAACAGGTTACATCGAAGGCTCCCTGAGAGGGGGGAAAAACATAGCCCTCAGAGCAGATATGGATGCCCTGCCTGTGACCGAAGAAAATGACATCCCCTACAGGAGCATGAATGAGGGGGTGATGCATGCCTGCGGGCATGATGCAAACATGTCTGTCGTTCTGGGCACCGCAATAGTACTTAATGAGCTGCGCAACCAACTGACAGGAAAGGTTATACTGATTTTTCAGCCCGGTGAGGAATTATCGCCGGGAGGAGCCAGCCTGATACTAGGATCAGGCATCCTCGAAAATCCGAAACCCGATCATGTCATTGGGATTCATGCCCTCCCCGAACTCGACTCAGGATGCGTGGGATACAGGGGAGGCAAATACATGGCCTCTGCCGATGAACTGCACTTCACGGTCAGGGGGAAGGGTGGTCACGCAGCATTACCAGGTCAAACCACCGATCAGATATACATAGCATCCCAACTGGTTATCACTCTCAAAGATGCCATAAGCGCGGAAAAGAATCGCAGGGGCATTGATACGGTCCTGGGAATCGGCAGATTCGCCGGACTGGGTGCGGGTAATGTCATCCCGGCATCAGTTGAGATAAAAGGTACCCTGCGAACATTCGACGAAGAATGGAGAGCTGAGGCACTCGATCTTATGGCATCGATCGCTGAAAATATTGCATCGAGGTACGGGGTGGAGATAATCGCCGATTACAAACAGGGCTACCCCGTGCTTAATAATGATGAAAAACTGACTGAAAGAGCAATAGAACTATCAAAGGAGCTTCTGGGAAATGAACGGGTCAGGCATCTCGACACCCGCATGGGCTCTGACGACTTCTCATTCTATGCCCGGGAATTCCCGTCTCTTTATTTCAGAATAGGCATCAGGAACCCTGACCAGCCATACGGTCTGCTTCACACCTCTACCTTCAACCTCGATGAAAATGCACTCGGAACCGGCGTCGCCAACCTGACATGGCTCACCCTGAATTTCATGGACAATTCATAAAGTCACTGAAGCTCCCCGGCCAATGCTCTCAAACAGATCTCAAAAATTTGGGAATTAAAAATTAAAGGATAAATTTGCCCCAGAATACAAATCACGAACCAACAAAAAAATAAGAATCATGGCTTACAAAATTTCAGATGATTGCACCGCTTGCGGTACATGTATTGATGAATGTCCCGTTGAGGCAATATCGGAAGGTGACATCTACGTCATCGATC